>DAOTZP010000001.1:0-5176 GCA_034434265.1 Anaerolineales bacterium
CCCTTCCCTTTGCGCCAGCCGCGCTGGCAAGGATGAACGGCGGGTACGCCCAGTCAAGCGTTCCTTTGCTGGCAATCAGGGCAAGTCGTTTGGGGGCATTCGGGTCGGACTTGGACATGGCAGCCTCTATTTATTTTTTCTTGAGGAAAAAGACAAACTTTCCATCTTCGGTGGTGGAAAGCAGCAACTCGTTGCCGGTCTGGCGGCTCCACGCTTCCATATCCGGCGGCGCGCCCGGGTCGGTGGCAATCATCTTCAACACCTGACCCGGCTGCAATTCCTTAATTGCCTTGGTTGTCTTTACCACAGGCATGGGGCAAAGCATTCCAGAACAATCCAAAACCTGGTCTTCCTTGATAACGTCAGACATACAAGCCTCCTTTGGAATACGGTAGTATGATACCGAATCTTCCATCCATGCGCCATACCGCCTGCATGGGATTTTCCCTCCCCCGCGCGGGGGAGGGCGCGATTCGGATATAATAATTGTACGATTAAGAATGGTTAATGCCAACATGATATTTTCCAACATTCAATTTTTTGTGCGCGAAAACCGCGTTTTTCTTTTTCTGGTTGTTTACCGTTGGGCGTCCATATTCCCTGCTTTAGTTGTCCTGCTGTTTGAAAATGACCGCACCGCGTTTTTGGTTTTCATGGCGGCGCTTGGGGCGAACATTTTTATTTCCGTGTTCAACCGCCTGCTGAATAAAATCACGCTTGAGCATCCCGCCTTCCTGTTTGTGGATATGCTTTTCTCCGCCGCGCTGCTTGGCTTAAGCGGAGGCGCGTACAGCCCGTATTATTTATACGCCTTAAGTCCGCTTTTGGCTGGCGCGTTCTTTTTCCAAATGCGCGGAGCATTTCTCGTCTCTGTGACTTTCACCCCGCTTTACTTTGCCTCCCTTTTTCTTGGATTTCGAACCGGCGCGACGCGGGATGTCGTGCTGATTTTGATTCAACTGGCTGGCATTTGGCTCATCCCGATTTTGTTTGCTTATCCATCTTCGCTGCTTAAATCCATCCGTCAAGCCAATGCAGACTTGGCGCACGCCCACCGCCAGCTTGAAATCATTCACGACCTGACCGTTTTGCTGCAAGCCGCGCCCGATTTGCTTTCCGTTCAGCAGCGCGTGCTGGGAGTCGTCACCACCGACCTCGGCTTTTCGCGCGCGTTGGTCGCGCTGGTGGACCCATCCCGCGCGGAACTTGGCGGGTGGGTTATGTATCCCCCGCAGGAAACGTTTGCGGGCGCGAAGCCCGCCGCGCTTGAGCCTGAAAACGGAAAAATTGTGCAGGCGTTGATTCGCCGCGAGACGCTGGTCGGCGCGGATGAACTATTCCCCCCCGATTCAAACTTTAATGAATGGTTGAAGCATACGCAGTGGTTTGTGCTTCCCCTTTATTTGCGCGAGCACCCTGTGGGCGTGCTAATGGTGGATAACGCCGAACTCACCTCCGAACGGCACGCCACCTTGATGACGGTTGCCAATCAGGCGGCGCTTGCGCTTGGCACGACCGTTTTGTGCATTGACCGCGCGCGCAACCTTGCCGTTGAAACCGAACGCAACCGTATTGCCCGCGATATTCACGACACGGTGGCGCAATCGCTTTTTGGAATTACCTATTCGCTTGAAGCGTGCATCAACATGCTGCCCGCGCAGGCGGAACATGTGAAAAACGAATTGATGGATTTGCGCTCGCTTGCATTGAGCGCGCATGACGAAGTGCGCCGTTCGATTTTTGATTTGTGGCCCTCGGCGCTGACCATTGAAACATTCATGGCGGATTTGAGCAATTACGTCAGCAGTTTTTGCCGCCCGCACTCATTCAGCATTATCTTCAACCATCACGGCGATTTCAACGCGCTTTCCCCGGGCTTGCGGCGGACCATTTATCGCATGACGCAGGAGGCGCTGGCAAATTCGGCTCGTCATTCCGGCGTGAATATGGCGCGCGTGTGTCTGGCTGTGACGGGCAGGGAAGTGTATCTGGATGTTTCCGACCAAGGAAAAGGATTCGATTTGAATGCCGCCCTCTCCCGAGTTCAAAACCGCGAACATTTTGGACTGCACGGCATACAGGAACGCGCCCGCGCGCTGGGCGGCTCGTGTGAAATTATTTCACGCCCTCATGCCGGCTCGCGGATTTTAATTACCCTCCCAATCCATCATCACCATGTCTGATACGATTCGCATCCTGATTGTTGACGACCATGCCGTTGTCCGCAAGGGGCTGGCAATGGTCTTGCGCCTTGAGCCCGGTTTTGAAATTGCAGGCGAGGCGGAAAATGGCTTGCTTGGCTTGCAAGCCGCCGAAGCGCTTCAGCCGGATATTCTGCTGGCAGACTTAATCATGCCTCACATGGATGGGCAGCAAATGGCGCTGGAAGTGCGTAAAAAACATCCGCGCGTCAAAATTATCATGTTAACTGGCAGCGAAGTGGATGACCGCGTGTTTGATTTGATTGCCGCAGGCATTGAGGGATACATCTTCAAAAACATTGAGCCTGCCGAATTGGTGAACGCCATCCACGCTGTGTATCGCGGCGAGGCGGTTTTGCACCCCGCTGTGATGAGAAAAGTGGTCAGCCGCATGAGCGTGCCTCCTGCTGCCGTGACCGGTCTCACCCCGCGTGAAATGGAAGTGCTGGAACAAATGTGCACCCCGGCAACGTACAAACAAATCGCCGTGTCTTTAAGAATCAGCGAAGAAACCGTTCGCACGCATGCCAAGAACATTTTGGAAAAACTAAAACAGCCAAACCGCGCCCAAGCCGCCCTATATGCCATCAAGAACGGCTTGGTGAAACTGCGCGAGTGAAAAAGTCACGATTGTTTCGCGGCTGCTTCCGCTTCCCGCAGTTTTTCGGCGGCGCGGAAGTACTTGAGATACCGCATCGAGTTGGCGTCTTTGCCCAGCAGCAAATCCGTGGCGCGGACTGCGCTGCCCAGTTTAATCGGGTCGGTGATGGAGCAAGTCGTCCCCGCCTGCATGGCGAGGCTCAACATCGCGGCATTGACCGAATGGCGGTCCGGCAGCCCAAACGAAACATTGCTTGCGCCCAGACTGATATTTACGCCAAATTCCTTCACCACCAGTTCAATTGTCTTAATCGTAATCATTGCCGCATTGCTGTTATGACCCACCGTCATCACCAGCGGGTCAATGATGATGTCTTCAATCGGGATGCCGATTTTGGTTGCGCGTTCGATGACTTTTGCCGCCGCCGCAAGACGACCTTCGGGCGTGGGCGGAATCCCCTCGTCCGCAATCGTCAGCCCGATGACCGCCGCCCCGCGTTCTTTCACAATCGGCAATACGCTTGCCAGTTGTTTCTCCTCTCCATTAACCGAGTTTACCAGCGGCTTGCCGGGCGCGACTTTTAATCCCGCTTCGAGAATCTTTGGCTCGTTTGAGTCAATGCACAGCGGAACATCCACCACCGATTTGACCGCTTCCACAACCATTGGCATTATCTCCGCTTCGTCAATTTGCGGATGCCCGACGTTAATATCCAATACGTCCGCGCCCCAATCCACCTGGCGCTTGGCAAGATGTTTGACGTAATCCATGTTTTTCTCAACCAGCGCCTGACCGAGTTTTTTGATTCCCGTCGGGTTGATTTTTTCGCCAATCATCACAAACGGTTTGTCAATGCCGATGACGACTTCCTTCTTTTCCGATTTCAATATGGTGTGCATGTTGCCCTCCAAAGAAGAATTATTCTTTCAAGAATCTTAACGCGGTTTCAGCCAGAATTGCCGTGCCAATGGGAAAAGCGCGCTCGTCCAAATCCATCATGGGGTGATGCAGTTCATACGTTTCGCGCCCTTCAATTTTTGCGCCAAGCGTAAACATGGCGCCCGGCGCGTTCTTCAAAAATTCGGGAAAGTCTTCCGCGCCAAGCGTTTTGTGCAGCGGCTCCACTTTATTTTCGCCGAGCAAATCCCTGCCCGCCTGTTCGATGACTTTGGCAACATGCCCGTCATTGACCAGCGGCAGCCCGCCGAAAAGAAACCTTAACTCATAATCGCCGCCCAGCGTTTTGGTGATTTCAAACACGCGCTTCATTTCCTCGCGCAATATTTTTTGCGTTTCAAGCGATGTGAATCGCAGCGTGCCTTTCATTTTGATTTCATGCGGAATCACGTTTTCCGCTTCGCCGCCGTTCACCACGCCAATGCTCAATGCCACCGGTTCAAACGGGTCAATGCGGCGCGAGGCGATGTTGTTCAATCCCATGATGACGTGCGCCAGCAGCACAAACGGGTCAATGCTTGCCTGGGGGTACGCGCCGTGACCGCCCTTGCCGTAAATGGTCGCATACCAAGAATCCACGCCGCCGCCGCTGGGACCTTCGCTGATGCGGATTGTTCCAACCGGGCTGGTTGGGTCCACATGCTGGGCAATGACATAATCCGCGCCTTCCACCGCGCCTTCGGCTTCCATGCGCATTGCGCCGCTCAATCCTTCTTCGTCTGCGGTTTCTTCACAAGGCTGAAAAAGAAAGCGAACCCGCCCGTTGAATTTTTCTTTGGAGAGGATATGCGCCGCGCCCAGCGCCATTGCGGTGTGCGCGTCATGCCCGCAGGCGTGCATCTTCCCTTCGATTTTGGAGGCGTACTCCGCGCCTGTTTTTTCAAGGATGGGCAGCGCGTCCATATCCGCGCGGATGGCGACCAGCTTGCCGCCTTCGCCGATTTCCGCCACTACGCCGGTTTTTCCCACCCCGCGTTTGACTTTGTATCCCATTTTTTCCAATTCATCCGCGACGATTTTTGCCGTGCGGTGAACTTCAAAGCCAATTTCGGGGTGCATGTGAAAATCGCGCCGCCATTCGATGATTTCTTCGGAAATTGCATGGGCTTGTTTTAACATTATCTCTCCTTTTTATTTTTTTTCTTCGCGGTTTCTTTTTCCGCTGCTGCTGGAATTTTATCCAATTCTTTCTCCTGTTGCGAATCCAATGGCGGAACGTGATGCCCACGCAAAATTCTTTCGGCTTCACCGCTGCGAATATCATCCACGAATACATAGAATAACGCTAGTTGCCGCCTTCAAAAGGGGAGAAGGATTTTGCCTGTTTTGAACCGCCGAGACGAAGAGGGCGCAGAGTTTTTAATGAATTTCTCCGTGTCCTCCGCGCCTCTGCGGTAAAAATTAAGCAAGGGTAGCA
>DAOTZP010000002.1:0-8973 GCA_034434265.1 Anaerolineales bacterium
TTTTTTTTTTTTGTTTTTGGAGAATATCATTATGTACGACATTGAAAAGCAACTGTTTGAAGCGCAAGACATCCGCTTTGGTCCCATTGACCATGAAGCTCATCCTGAAATCGAATCCAAGTGGACGCATGACGCCGAGTTTATGCGGCTGATGGAGTTCAAACCCGTCCGCCCGCTTTCGCCCGCGATGGTCAAAAAGCAATATGAAGACATCGAAAAGCAGATGGAGGAAGACAAAAATTTGTTTTACTTCACTATCCGCGCGCGCGAAGACGACCGTCTGATTGGCAAAGCCGTCATCGAGTGGATTGACTGGACGAATGGCAACGGCTGGCTGCGGCTCGGCATCGGCGCGGAAAGCGACCGCCGCAAGGGATACGGCTGGCAGGCATTATCCATGCTCACCCGCTACGCCTTTGGCGAGTTGAACTTGTACCGCGTTACGGCGGTTGTCCCGGCTTATAACGCGGGCGCAATTCGCCTGTTGGAAAAGTTCGGCTTTGTGGAAGAAATCCGCCGCCGCCAAGCCCTAAACCGCGACGGCAGGTATTGGGACATTGTCAGTTACGGCTTGCTGCAAAGCGAGTGGCAGGAACTGCATAACAACGGGCGAGGGTAAAGCGATGAGAGATATTTATCGCGGAGCCCTCGTCCGCCTCGCGGCTGATTCGCCTGATGTTTTGGCAAAAGCTTTTCTTCATTGGAATCAAGATTCTGAAGCGCACAGGCTGGCAGACAGCGAACCTGCCAGCTTGTGGTCTGAAAAAAAATTAAAGGAATTCGTTGAAAAGAGTCAAAAACCCAGCCCCGACTCTTTTCGCTTTTCGATTCACACGCTGCAAGATGACAAACTCATCGGCGGCGTGGGGCTGTGGATACATTCGTGGAGCAGCGCCGAAGCCTGGCTGGGAATCTCCATCCGCGACCGCGCGTATTGGGGCAAAGGGTACGGCACAGACGCGGTGCGGCTCGCCGTCCAATATGGATTTTTGGAACTCAACCTGCATCGCATCTCGCTGGGATTGCACGCCTTCAACGAACGTGCGCGCAAGTCTTATGAAAAAGCGGGCTTTCAACTGGAAGGCAGAATGCGCGGCGAAGGCAAGCGCGATGGAGTCCGCTTTGATAGTTTGTGGATGGGCATTCTGCGTGAAGAGTGGCTGGCGTTGAACAATGGGGAGGCGGCATGAACAACCTGCTCACCGGCAGCCTTGTGCGCCTTGCCGCCGTGAATTACGAAGAGCTCGGCAAAGCCTATGCCGTTTGGAATCGCGATTCCGAATTCAAACGTCTCGTGGATTCAGAAGCCGCGCGGCTGCATTCTGCAAAAGCAGGCGCGGACTTCTTCAAAAAGATGCTCGAAGAATCTTCGCCCGCCAATTACTACTTCAACATCCGCGCGTTGGAAGATGACCGCCTGCTGGGCGACATCAATCTTGATGTCGTCAACAACTGGAACGGGCGCAACGCCTTTGTCGGCATTGGCATTGGAAACCGAAGCGATTGGGGCAAAGGCTACGGCACGGATGCAATGAAAATCATGCTGCGTTTCGCTTTTACTGAAATCAACCTCAACCGCGTGATGCTCAACGTGTTTGCCTACAACCCGCGCGCGATTCGCTCCTACGAAAAAGCGGGCTTTCAACACGAAGGCAGAATGCGCGGCGCATTGCTCAAAGACGGCAAACGTTACGATATGCTGTATATGAGCATCCTGCGCGAAGAGTGGCAGACAAGGAACCCATAAGGCGATTTTATGAAACCTCAAATTCTACCGAATGAAACGTATCTCGACTTGTCCTTAACCTTGCGCCCCGCGCAATGGTCGGATTTAAGCGCCGTGACGCAACTGATTTACGATGTGTGCGAAGATGACGGCGACACCACTGTGGCAGTTACCGAAGAAGAATTAAAAAGCGGATGGAAGAGCGAAGGCTTTACGCTCGAAAAAGACGCCTTTGTCGTTCAAACGCAGGACGGGCGCATTGTGGGTTATGAAGAATTTTTCAACCGTCATGGGCATTATGACTTGGACGCGGATGGATATGTTCATCCCAAGTTCAAAGGGTTGGGCGTTGGCACATCCCTGCTGCGCCGCATTGAAGAACGCGCCCGAGAGGAAATTCCGCTTGCGCCGCCCGGTCTGCGCGTTTTCCTTCGCGCCGCCACCGATAATAAAGATGAAACCGGCAAGGCGATGTTTGCCCATGAAGGATACGCGCCCATCCGCTATCACTGGCGCATGGAAATTAACCTGACTGAAGAACCCGCCGCGCCAACCTTTCCCGCCGGTGTGGAACTGCGCCCCTTTGTTTTGCAGGAACACGCCCGCGCATTATGGGAAGCGGAGAACGAAGCCTTCCGCGACCATTGGGGCAGCCACGAATCAAAATTTGATGAGTGGTATCGCCGCAAGTTTGACCGCAGCCAATTTGACCCAACCCTGTACATGATTGCATGGGATGACGGTCAGATTGCCGGGTTTTCGCAAAACCGCTTCCGCATGGGAATTGGCTGGGTCGGCACACTGGGAGTCCGCCGCCTGTGGCGCAAACGCGGGCTGGGATTTGCCCTGCTCACTCACTCCTTCCGCGAATTTTACAAGCGTGGCATGAAGACCATCGGCTTGGGCGTGGATGCCTCCAACCCGACGGGCGCGACGCGGCTTTATCAACGGGCGGGTATGTACCCCGCCAGCGAGTTTGTCACCTTTGAGAAGGAACTGCGCCCGGGCAGAATTGTGGAAGCGTAATTGGTACCAAAATACGATTCGCAGTGAAAGTCAATTCAGTGTAGAATCGAAATACATTTAATTTCCGTAAAGGAGAGATTGAAATGAATCTACGCTGCCTGTACTGCCAAACCCCGTTCACGCTCAGCCGTGCCGAAATGCTCGCCGCGCTGATTTTGATGGAGGAAAAAAATCACAACCATTATGACGCGCACTGTCCGCGCTGCCGCCGCGCCAACTCCATTTCCCGCGAGCGGATGCAACTGTTTTACCCGAACTGGAAGCAGGACGCCGCCAAGCCGCGCGCAGTCGTAGAAGAACCTGCCGCGCCCGCGCCCGCAGCGGAAGTCAAACCCGCCGCGGAGAAGAAACCCGCTGCCAAAAAGCCCGCGGCAGCTGCCAAAAAGACAACCGCCAAACCCGCCGCGGAAAAGAAACCCGCTGCCAAAAAGCCCGCCGCGAAAACATCCGCCGAGAAGAAGCCTGCCGCGAAAAAGACAACTTCCACTACGAAGAAAAAGTAATGCCCATTCGCGCGGTTTTTTATGACTTTGGCGGAGTGATTCTCCGCACCGAATATCAGGCGCCCCGCCAGCAGCTTGCCGAACGTTTTGGTTTGGAATATGAAGACATGGACAAGGCGGTCTTTGCCAGCGAATCTTCCAAACGCGCTTCGGTTGGGGAACTGACCGAGGAACAGCACTGGCTTGAGGTGTTAAAACGCTTCAACCTGCCCGCTTCTGAATCTCAGGCGTTTCAAGACGCCTTCTTTGGCGGCGACCTGATTGACCGCGACTTGGTGAACTTCATCCGCGAGTTGCGCGGGCAGGGCATTCACACGGGCTTAATTTCCAACGCGTGGAGCGGACTGCGCGCCTACATGGAAAAGGAAAAAATCACCGATGCGTTTGACAGCATCACAATTTCTTCCGAAGTGGGCGTAGTGAAACCAAAGGCGAAGATTTACGAAATTGCTTTGCAAAAAGCAAACGTCTCCGCGCCGGAAGCCGTGTTTGTGGATGATTTTTATGAAAATATCGAAGCCTGCGAAAAGCTGGGCATGAAGGGCGTCCTTTTCAAAGACCCCAAAAAAGCCCTGCGCGATGTCAAACGTTTGTTGAAGAGTTAACTTTAATACTGCGTTCAAAAGACAGGCTTGCAGCAGCCTGTCTTTTTTATTTAATCACGTCAATAGTGGACAAGGAATTCTTTGGATTTCTTGCAAAAGTGTAAATAACCTGCTCTGCCACTTCGAAGGAGCGCAGCGACTGAGAAATCCTGAAAAAGATTTCCACCCTACGGGAACAATGTCGCTTTGCTCGAAACGGCAAGTTAACGCCTGAATTATGCAAGAACTCTTTTATAAAAATAACGACGGGAGAAAACTTATTTCACCAACCGCTTCAATCCTTCTTCGTCAATGATTTTCACGCCGAGCGATTTTGCCTTTTCCAGTTTGGAGCCGGGCGCTTCGCCCAACACCAAATAACTGGTTTTCTTGCTCACGCTGTCGGTGACTTTTCCGCCGTTACTTTCAATAAATTCCTTTGCTTCATCGCGCGAAAAATTGGGCAGCGTGCCGGTCACCACAAAGGTCAAGCCGCTGAGCGCGCCTTCTTTTTTCTTTTCCTCTTTTTCCATGCGCGGGTCCAACCCTGCGGCTTTGAGCTTCTTTAACACGTTTTGATTGGCGGGCTGGGCAAACCAATCCACAATCGAAGCCGCAATGCTGGGACCGACTCCCTCAATTTGCTGCAGCTCCTCCGCTGTGGCTTTGGCAAGCGCGGAAAGACTCCCAAACGCGCGCGCCAAATCTTTTGCCATCACTTCACCAACGCCGTGAATCCCCAGCGCGGTCAGCAGGCGGTTCAGCGGCTGCTTTTTCGATTCATGAATCGCCTTAAGCAAATTCTCCGCGTTTTTTCCGGGCGGAGCGGACTTGGTCTTGCGGTCTTTTTTGGTCACGGCTTCCAAAATATCCTCTTTGGTCAGCGTGTAAATATCCGCAATGTCGGATATTTTTTTTGCGTCAATTAATTTTTTAACAATCTCAATTCCCAAACCGGCAATATCCATTGCGCCGCGCGAGACAAAATGCTCCACATTGCGGACGAGCTGCGCGGGGCAGGCGGCATTTACGCAATACCACGCCACCTCGCCTTCAAAATGTTCCACAGGCTGATGGCACGCGGGGCAAACCGTTGGCGGGGTGAACGGCTTTTCGTTTCCCGTCCGCGCATCGGTCACCGGCGCGATGATGTAGGGAATCACCTCGCCCGCGCGTTTGACGAGGACTCTATCCCCCACGCGGATGTCTTTCTCGGCAATAAAATCAAAGTTGTGCAGCGTGGCGCGTTCCACAATTACGCCGCCAATTTCCACAGGCGCAAGCACGGCATACGGCGTAAGCACGCCCGTGCGTCCAACCGCCACCCCGATTTCGTTCAGGGTGGTGGTCACTTCGCGCGCGGGGAATTTATACGCAATTGCGCCGCGCGGGTCTTTGCCCACAAAGCCCAATTCATCGGCAAGCTGCAAATCATCCAATTTGATGACCATGCCGTCCGCTTCGTAGGGCAAATTATCGCGCCCTTCGTTCCACGTTTCAGCGTAGGCGATTGCGCTTTCAAGGTCGTCGAATTTTTTGGCAACATCCGCAACGGGGAAGCCAAGCGCTTTGAGATATTGCAAAGTTTCCCACTGCGAGGATGGAACTTCGCCGCCTTCGTGATACACAATTTGATACACCAGCAAAGTCAGCGGACGCGACGCGGTGAGCGCAGGGTCAAGCTGCCGCAGCGAACCCGCCGCCGTGTTGCGCGGATTCAAATACGTTTTTTCTCCCGCCTCTTCCAGTTTTTGATTCAGCGCCTCGAACTCTTTGATGGGAATAAACGCCTCTCCGCGCACGACGAGATATGTTGGGAATTGGGAATTGGTAATTGGAGATTGCTCACTGGATACTGGAATCTTCAACGGAATCGCGCGAATGGTTTTCAGGTTGGCTGTGATGTCCTCCCCAACTTCGCCATCGCCTCGGGTTGCGCCTTGCGTAAAAATTCCATTGTGGTAATGTAAAACAACGGACAAGCCGTCAATCTTTGGCTCAACGACGAAGCTGGCTTTTTCCACGCGGTCATCAATTTTGGAGATGCGTTCCAGCCACGCGCGCGTGTCATCCGCGCCGAAGGCGTTGGCAAGGGAGAGAATCGGCTTGGGGTGGCGGACCTTTTCAAACTTGTCGGCAGGGCGCGCTCCCGCCCGCTGGGTGGGAGAATCCGGCGTGACCCAGTCCGGGTGCGCCGATTCGATTTCGCGCAGTTCGTTCATCAGCGCATCGTATTCCGCGTCGCTGATGATGGGCGCATCCAGCACATGATAGCGGTGATTATGAAAATGAATTTGCGATTTGAGTTCTTCGTAACGGGTTTTGTTTGCCATGTTGCGATTATACGCCAAATAAAAAAAACGCCCGCGGGCGCGCAGGCGTTGTAAGGGGTTAACCCAAGTCAATTTTTTTCCAAATGTCCGCCGGTTTGCGCATGGCAGGGCGCGAACTGGCTGTCAGGCGGGCTTCGTAGCATGGCTCGGCGGGTGTGGAATGTTCCGCGTTGAGGAGAAACAGATTGCGCTTTACCAGCAGGTCGGCAATTTGCTTTGCCTGTTCGCGGGGTAATCCAAGTTTGTTTTCAAAATCGGTCAGCGTAAATTTGCCCAAGCGGATGACAAAGTTTAGCGATGAGCGCAGCGGCTCGGAGAATAAAACGACATCGGAGGGACGAATATCCTCCGCGCTGGCGGAAAGCTCGCGCACAGCGTTTTCAAAAGGTGATGCGCTCATGAAGACCCCTTTCTTTGTTCCTTTCTACTTGAGCATTTCGGCTAAGTTGCGCATTTTCTTTGCCATTTCCGTATCCGGGTATTTGAGGGAGAAGATGCCCGAACTGGCAAGTTTCATCATTTCATCCGAATGCGGGAAGAGCGCGCCGACGGGCGTATCGTATTTTTCGAGCACTTCTTGTTTCAGTTTTTCGCCGCCATCTGCAAACCATGTATCGGGCGCTTTGTTGACCACAATGTACATTTGCGGCACGTCGAGTTTTTTGGCAACATCCACCGTGACCGCCGTGCCTTGAAAGTCCTGAGAGTCCGGGCGCATGATGATAATGAGCGCGCTGGAGATGGCAACCGAAAGCAGGGTTTCTTCGTTCAAGCCGGGGTGGGTGTCTATCAACAGGTAGTCCAGTTGTCGCTGCTCAATAAATTCGTTAAATCCGTCGTTCAGCAAGCCAACGTCGTAGCCTTCGCGCAAAATGCGCGCAATTTCGGCAGCCTTAACGCTGGAAGGCACAAGCAAAATTTGCCCGGAAATATCAACGCCGATGTTTTTGGTGACATCGTGCGCGGCGTCGCTGATGCTGCATTTGCCCCACAGGTAATCATTCAGCGTGGGGGACATATCTTCTTCCTGCATTCCAAACAGGATGTGAATGCCGGGGGAGGCAATGTCGGTATCCACCACGCCAACGCGCGCGCCGGTGGAAGCCAGCAGGGATGCGAGATTTGCGGTTGTGTTTGATTTTCCTGTGCCGCCGCGGAAGGAATGAATTGAAATAATTTTTGCCATCTTTCCTCTCCAACTGTTTGATAGGATGTTGTTATGTTTCAAGCAACTTTGTTCATTATAGCCCAACAATGATGAAAATGGCGGACTTTTTTAGCGGCTGTTTCTTAACGTCATTTTGAGCGGCAGCGTGAAATGGATTTTCCCCGCTTGTTTTCTCGCATTCGTTCGAAACAAGGCTCGTCGAAATGACAAAATAATTTATCCATCCTTATTTTGTCTGCATTTTCACTTTCCATAAATCAATTTCATCTTCATATCCGCGAATGTTGGCGGAGAATCGCTCCACCGCCGCTTGTTGTAAAAAAGCCCGCGCTTCGGGGTCATCAAAGACTTGTTTGGTAAAAATCACTTCGCCGCCTTGCGAAAACCCCGGCAGGCGCGAAGCGATATTCACCGTGGAGCCAAAGTAATCGAGCCGCTCGTTCAAATTGACCGCAATGCATGGTCCTTGATGGATTCCCACTTTAATCATCAACGGTGGTTCGCCGCGCGCGGTTAGTTGTTTTTGCACATCCCAAATGGCGCGCAGCGCCGCGCCCGGCGAGCGGAAAGTCGCCATCACCGCGTCTCCAATGGTCTTAACCACCGAGCCGCCTTCGGCGGCAATGGCGCGTTCCAAAATTTCAAAGTGTTCGCGCACGCGGCTGAATGCGGGCGCGTCGCCAATTTCACGGTACAGTTTGGTCGAGCCGCGCAAGTCGGTGAACATGAGCGTTGTTGAGCCGATGGAAATTTCCTCGCCGGGGCGAAAGACTTCGCTGGAAAATAAATCGCGGAAGACTTGCAGGGTGGTGACATCGGCTGCGGTGGCGGCTTGACTTTCTTTTTCCACACTGACGATTTCAAACATCAATGCGCGGTTGGTCTGGTTGATAAATTTCAGGCGTGGATGCAGCCCGGCGCGCGAGTCGCCGCTTAGCCCGTTTTCATCCACGCGGATTTGCGCTTCAAGCCCGCCTGATTCCACCGCCTCAATCACATGCCCATCCTCGAAGTTTGATTCGCGCACGATGTATCTTCCCGCGGCAAGCGCCATGCCCAGCGCAGTTTCTCCGCGGGCGGGGACAATCAGTTGGTTGAGAATCACGCTCGGCTGGTTTTGCGGGCTGCCGGTGCAGTACAGCGCCTGCATATCCACCTTGCGGATGGAGGCATTGGGGCGAAAGATGACTTCGATGTTTTCATCAAAGTTTGCTTTGAAGTCCACTTGGCAGGCAGGGCAGTGCGATGCGCCGTGCAATTCTTGAAGGTTGCCTGCATCGTCTGTAACGCCGCGGCAGGCGGGGCAAATGACATTCCAGTACATATCCAAAATGCCGCTGCGCGTGGCGCGCAAAAACGTTTCCAGCACGGCGCGGCGTGGAAGTTTCCAGCCGTCTGCCAGGGCGTATGGGCGCATTTGCTGTACCGAGATGTCGTCCGCGCGGTCGAGAAATTCCAGCAGGCGCGGCGCTACCTCGCCCGCGTTTATCTGCGCGAGTTTTCCGCCCAGCTTTTTGCGGGCTGCTGCGGAAAGGTGACCGCGCGTTTGTGTGCCGAGCAGTTGTTCGCCGCGGCGCGCAATCCGGTCGTATTGATGAAACGCCATACCAAAGCGTTTTCCGCTGATGAAGCC
>DAOTZP010000003.1:0-2945 GCA_034434265.1 Anaerolineales bacterium
CAATCAAGGAAAAATTGAGCAAATTGGCGCTCCTTCTGAAATTTATGAAAAACCCGCCACCGCCTTTGTGGCTGGTTTTGTTGGCACGTCCAACCTTGTAAGCGGAGAAATTGCAAAGCGCATCACCGGCTCGGCGCAGACGTTTTCCATTCGCCCGGAAAAAATTCACATTACGCCCGCCGATGCCGATACAAAGGGCATGGTATCGGTCTTTGGCACAATTCGTGACGTGGTCTATTTGGGTTTATACACGCGCTTTTTGGTGGAGATTGAAGGCGGCGTGGATTTGGTCGTTGTGGAACAAAACCTTAAATCCACTTCCATGGATGTGATTTCCCAAAAAAGCCAGAAGGTGAAACTTTCATGGCAAGCCGACCACATGACCCGCGTGGGAGCATGATTTATGTGGAACAGCCTTTCAACATTTTTGTATAAACGTCCAAAACTGGTTTTGGGGCTTTTGCTTGTTCCCCCGCTGTTGTATATGGTGGTGGTATATCTCGGCTCGCTTTTCATGCTGCTGATTAACAGCTTTTATTCAATTGACGACTTTACCGGCATGATTATCCGCGAGTTCACCTTGAAAACATACGCGCAGATTTTTCAACCCGCAAACCTTGAAATCTTCACCCGCACAGCCGTCATGGCGGCTGCCGTGACCATTGCCGACGCGCTGCTGGCATTTCCTTTGGCATATTACACCGCCAAATTTTCCCCGCCTCGTTTAAAAACATGGTTGATTATCGGCGTAACCGTGCCGCTGTGGTCGAGCTATCTTGTCCGCGTGTATGCGTGGAAATTAATCCTTGCAAAAGAAGGCATTCTCTCATGGTTTATTGATTTACTGGGATTAACCCCCGCGCTGGAATGGCTGCTCGGCATTCCTTCCATTGGCGGCTCTTCGCTTTCGCTTTCCCCGCTGGGAATGTTCATCGTATTTTCTTATATTTGGCTCCCATACATGGTGATTCCCATTCAAACTGCGTTGGAGCGCGTTCCCTCGTCCCTGCTTGAAGCATCCAGCGACTTGGGCGCAAAACCCATTCAAACCTTTCGCAATGTGATTTTGCCGCTGGCATTTCCGGGCATTGTGGCTGGCTCCATTTTCACTTTTTCCCTTACCCTCGGCGATTTCATCATTCCGCTTTCGCTTGGCAATTCAAAATTTTTTATCGGGCAGGCGGTGTACTCTTATCAAGGCACTGCGGGTAACATTCCGCTTGCCGCCGCCATGACCATGGGACCGGTTGTGATTATGATTATCTATCTTCTGATTGCCCGCAAACTGGGAGCTTTCGATGCGCTCTAATTCCGATTCCACCCGCCCCAAAGCCTCGTGGGGTTTAACGCTTGCCGCCATCGGCACACTGCTTTTTTTGCATGTCCCCATGTGGGTGATTTTTCTTTACACCTTCACGCCCGAAGAAACCACCTACACTTTTCCGCTGCCCGGCTTCACCGCCAAGTGGTACAGCGTTGCGCTCTTTAACCGCCCCGACTTGTGGCGCGCGCTGACTTTGTCTTTGCAAGTCGCTTCCGTTGCCACAGTGATTGCGTTAATTTTAGGCACGCTTGCCGCTGCCGCCGTGTACCGCAGCAACTTTTTTGGGCGCGAATCCATTTCTTTTCTGCTTGTTTTGCCCATTGCGCTTCCCGGCATTGTCACCGGCATTGCGCTTCGCACTGCAATCGGCGGCTTTGATATTCCCTTCTCCTTTTGGACGATAGTCATCGGTCACGCCACGTTCTGTGTGGTGGTGGTGTATAACAATGTGCTTGCGCGCTTCCGCCGCATGAGCGGCTCCATGATTGAAGCCTCAATGGATTTGGGCGCTAATTCATTTCAAACCTTCCGCTATGTGGTGCTGCCCAATATCGGCACGGCGCTGCTGGCGGGCGGTATGCTTGCTTTTGCCCTTTCTTTTGATGAAGTTATCGTCACCACTTTCACTGCCGGGCAGCAGACCACGCTCCCCATTTGGATTTTTTCCCAGCTCGTCCGCCCGCGTGACAGACCTGTAACGAACGTGGTCGCCACCATCGTAATTTTGCTTACCTTCCTGCCGATTTTCTTCGCCCAAAAAATTTCCGCCGAAAGTTCGGATAGCGAAGGCGGCTCAAAGTAAATTTGCTGACGAATTACAATCTTCTTCACCCCCGCCCCGACAAACGCCGGGGCGTTTTTTTACAAAACTCATCTTTCTTGTATAATCGCTCCTTATGACACAAACATCTTTCTCCTACTTCAATCCCAAATGTGAAGCGCGCCCGCACCCCGCAGGCGGATGCGGAGTCTTTGCGCTGGAGTTTATCCCCAAAGGCGAGCTTGTCTCTTTGTGGGGCGGGCGCATTGTCCCCAAACATGAGTTGGACCCATCCATGCCGCGCTTTACCCAGCGCGTGCTGCAAATTGATGAAGATTTATACATCCTGACCGCGGAAACCCCTGAGCCGAACGATTGTTTTAATCATTCTTGCAACCCGAATTTAGGTTTTAGCGGACAAATTGGACTGGTGGCAATGCACGATATTCAGCCCGGCGAAGAATTGACCTTTGACTATGCCATGTCCGACGGCGAGCCGTATGACGAGTTTGAATGTCATTGCGGCGCAAAAAATTGCCGCAAAAAAATCACCGGCAATGACTGGAAAATCCCCGAACTATGGAAAAAATACGACGGCTATTTTTCCCCCTACCTTGCGCGGCGCATTCAAAACTTAAAGTGATTTTCCGCTCATGAAATTTTTGCTTGGCGAAAAAACAAATTTTGATTGGAAGATTGCGTGCATTACAATCATTTCCACGCTGCTCCTGACAGTGGACCACTATCATATTTTCACCGGCGATAAATACCTTGACCGTGTCATTTTGTATCTGCTTGTTCCGCTGGTTTGCATTGTTTTTTTCTTTCGCGAGCATCCCCGCTTGTATGGCTTTTCATGGG
>DAOTZP010000004.1:0-1541 GCA_034434265.1 Anaerolineales bacterium
ACCTTCCCCACAGCACAAACGCAAAGTATTGGGGCGAGCGGGCAAAGCCTTTATCCACCTGCAACAAGTCATAGCATGAACCTGTTGTGTCGGCGCAGCCATTCGCCAAGTCCCACTGGTTGGCGGCGCGGTATCCGTTGCGGGCGGCTTGACCGATGGATTCGGCGATGAACAGCATATTCCCGGCGCGGGTCATCATTTTGTTGGTGTCCTGGTCGTGAGACCCAACAAGATTGTATTCGGTTGCCAAAATGGGCACCACCCGCTCGCCCGCATAGGTGTTAAATGCGTTTTGAATGCGGGTTTTCTGAGCGGGCCACATTTTGCGCGGCTTTGCCAAAACCTGCGCCCAGCCGCTGTTCGTGTTGGGGGGCAAATCCCAATAGGCGTAGGGGTGAATGGCGTAGAAATCCATCACATTTCCGGCGGCGGCAATCACTTCGTTGCCCCAGTTGTTAAAATCGGCGGGGAATTCATTGCCCACCGCCCCAACAAGGATGGATGGGTCCACAGCCTTCATTGCAGTGCGCACAGCCAAATAGCCATCGTGAGTGGTATTGCCATTCACATATTCAGTGCCATCGCATGTCCAAACTTCCTCCCAGCCGTAGCTTTGGCAATCGGCGCCGCCAAAGGAGGGCATACCGCCATAGACTTCGTTGCCGAACTCCCAATATTTGATGTAGAACGGCTCCGGATTGCCATGCGCGGCGCGCAAGGACGCCCAATATCCGGCGGTTTGCCAATCGTCTCCGTTGCGGTCCACCCCAATGGGCGTGGTATCGGTGGTTTCTGCGTTGAAAAACGCCACCAGCGCCGCCGCTTCTTGGGCGGTGGCATTGGCGCTAACCACAAACATGGCGGTTTTGTTGGTGGCTTTAAGGAAGTTGATAAAATCGGTTGGACGGGTAATCCAGCTGCTCCAATCTTCGCCTTCGCCGCTGCACGGCAGACCAATATAGCTGTTCAATGTGCGCATTTCGCAATTGAGCCAGCCATACATGTTGCTCCAACTACCGCCGGGGATGCGCACCACGCCCACACCGGAAGCGCGGGTTCGGGCGCGAAAGGTGGCATTGCCATACTGACTGCCCAGCCAAGCCGGGGTGTTTGTACCGCGCTGCAAGGCGGTAAAACTGCCAAGCGATTGGCTGGGGTTGATGACAATGCTAAAAATACCCTCCTGCTGCGCCAGAGCGGGACGCTCCGCCGCGGGGACTTGGGAGAAAAAAATAAAAAGAACAATTAACAAACGGATGAAAGAAATGGGTTTCATAGAGGGGACTCCTGATGAAAAATAAAAAAAAGTACACTTAAATTATATGCGAATCTTTTGTCCATTCCAATATCCCCTAATTGTACGGTTATGGCTTTCTCATTATCTGGAAAAAGGGGTAACAAGAAGGGCAAAAGCGTCAGAGGGGTCTTTTTGTAACGCGGCTCGGCGGGAGATAAATCTCCACCTCAGTTCATGGAAGTCGGGTAAACCCGACTCGTCATCAGCCCGCAAGGGCTTCCATGAATTGAGCAGGCGGCTTTAG
>DAOTZP010000005.1:0-11980 GCA_034434265.1 Anaerolineales bacterium
CGGAGGACACGGAGAAATTCATTAAAAACTCTGCGCCCTCTGCGTCTCGGCGGTTCAAAGCAGGCAAAATCCTTCTTCCCTTTTGAAGGCGGCAACTAGCGTTAACTTAAGAAAACCCAAGCCCGCGTTCTTTGAGCGAGACCCACCTGCCTTGACCAATTACCAAATGGTCCAGCACATCAATATCGAGCAGTTTGCCCGCCTGCACGATTGCGCGGGTGACGGCAATATCGTCGGGGCTGGGGGTTGGGTCGCCGCTGGGGTGGTTGTGCGCCACAATGATGGCGGATGCGTTTGCTTTGACGGCTTCTTTGAACAGTTCGCCAACGCGCACTTGCGAAGAATTGACCGAACCTTTGTACACTTCCACTTTTTCCAGCACGCGGTTTCTTCTATCCAATAAAATCACGCGCAGGTGTTCCTGCTCCAACGCGGACATATCATATTGCAGCAGCGCCGCCGCGTCCGCAGGGCTGTGGATGGAGGGGCGTTCTTCGGACGTTTCGAGAGTCAGTCTTCTGCCCAGCTCAATGGCGGCTTTAATTTGCGCGGCTTTTGCTTCGCCAACGGCGTGCTGCGCGATTAAGTCTTTCATCGAGGCGCGGTGCAATCCGCTGATGCCGCCGAATTTATTCAGTAGCCGCTGACCGACTTCCACCGCGTTTTCGCCTTTGACCCCAACCCGCAGCAAAATGGCAATGAGCTCGGCGTTTGTCAACGCTTGCGCGCCGAGCGCGGCAAGCCTTTCGCGCGGGCGGTCTGATTCGTGCAGGTCTGAAATACGGTACACGGGTTTGTTGTGATTGGCTTCGGTCATTGTTTCCATTCCTGACGAACTGAACTTCGTCTTGCGTTTTTCACCCGCCTGCGCGGAACGTCTTCATCGAAAAGCGTTTGAAGAAATCTTCCTCCGCTTTTTCTTCAATGTTAATCGTCAGTTTGGACTGCCCCACAGAAAGCGAGCCAATGCAAAACGGCTCCATGCGTTCCAGATGAACGCGCCAGCCCGCTCCCAGCATGACATTTTCTTCCACTTCTTTGCCGCCCATTTCTTCCAAATATTCCTTAAGCAAAAAAAATGGAATGCCGCGTATTTCACGGATATGGGTATTCATCTTAACCGCCGCCCACGGGGGGGAAGATGTCAATCTTGTCTTCGGGTTTGAGGATGGTATTCATCTGGTCGGGCATGTATTCCGCCTGCCTGCCGTTGATGATGAATTTCATGTGCGGCAGAAAGTTTCCATCTTTATCCAGCAGTTCTTTTTCCATTGCGGGATAGTCCTTGACAAAGGCGCGCACCAATTCAATGGCGGTTGTGCCTTCGGGCAGGGTCATTTCCACCGTTTTTTGACCGACAATCGGGCGCAGCGTGGCATAGAAATTGACTTTCATAATCATCTCTTTCATCTGCAAAACTCTCCTCAGATAAAAGTATAACAAAAAAAGGCGGCAGTCTTGTTGAAAGACTGTCGCCTTGAACGCGCAAAACATTACATCACGGGCATTGAATGACGCCCTGCGCCCACAAACATCCGCCGCATACGGGCGGAATTTCGTTGCCCAAACAATCGGATTCGTTTGCTTCGGAAAGGTCGCATCCGCCGCAGAAGGTGCAGGGCGCAAAGGCAAAATTGTGCAGCCTTTCTCGGTAGGCAAGATATTCCGGGTCAAGCCACAGCTCTTGCAGCGATTTTTGATTCACATTGCCGATGACGTGCTTTTTGGAAAGGCGCGGCTTGCCATGCAGGTAACTTTGATGCGTGTGCATCAGGGGCCAGCACGGGCTGACGTCGCCCGTCCACGCAATGGACATGGTGCCGTTCTCAACGAAGTTGCACACATCGTTCGCGCCGCCCCAGTTGTTGCCCGCGTAACTGATGTTCAACCCGCTGTTAAAAACATCGAATAAGACATCGCGGGTGGTCTCGTCAAAATCCATTTTGGGCAGGCTCATGCGCGGCAGATGCGGCGCTTGCAGGTAGGCAATATCGCGCACGGTTCTTTTATACAACTGGTCTTCCTGCATATCCGCTGTGGCGGGCTGCACATTGCTGACCGAAAAATATTTTGCCCGCAGCGATTTGCCAATCTGGATGACTTGCGGAAGGTCGCGGATGTTTCTCTTCATGGCGACAAACGCAATTCCAATTTCGGGCTTGGGGTAGTGGCCCGGGGCGCGCATCTTCACCAGCCGTTTGAGATTCGCCACGACCGCAGGCAGTTCCGCGCCGAGACGCACATCGTTATAAGACTCTGCTGTCGCGCCGTCCAGTGAAACCCAAAGCACATCCAGCCCGCTGTCAATCAGTTCGCGCGCTTTTCTTTCGGTGAGCGTTGTGCCGTTGGTGATGAGCTCCACCTTTACGCCCAGTTCTTTGACCCGCCGTATCCACTCGATGGTTTTGACATGAAACAACGGCTCGCCGATTCCGCCGAAATACACATTTGGAATCGGATTCATTTGTTTGAGGTCGTTGAAGATTTTTTCAAAGGTGGTTTCGCTCATGCGTCCCAGCGGCTGGTCCCATGCGTTGCGAAAACAGGTGATGCAATCCAAATTGCATTCCACCGTCGGTTCAATGTAGATTTTGGTCAGGTGGGTGATGGGGCGGTGTATTCGCACAAAATTCGTGCCTTCATCCAAACGGACTTTTGCGCCGGGCTGCAAGCCAAACCGTTTCACTACTTCGGCTGGCAGAGTCAGTTTTCCATTTTCATCCACTTCCGCCCATGCGGTTGTCGGTTTGCCAGAGATGGTCATACGCGCTCCTTGTGTGCAATAAATCAACCTTATCATATCCAAATTTGCTCAAAACCGCACATGACAAATGTTACAAATCTGCGAGTGATAATTTCCCCTATTTCGTGGTGATATAATCCCATTCGATAAAGGAGATTTTTTCATGGCTGACCCCCGCGTTTCCAAATTTGCTGAAATTCTTGTTCAACACTCCGCCCGCGTTAAGCCCGGCGACCGTGTTTTGATTGAGGCGACGACAGCCGCCGAACCGCTTGTCCGTGAGTTGTATTTGAAGATTTTGGAAGCAGGCGGGCATCCTGTTCCGCTGCTGCAACTGCCCGATATGTTTTTTCCCGGTCACGAAGACCTGTTGATAATGAAGGGCAACGACGCGCAGCTTGATTATATTCCCCCGTTTCAAAAACTTGCCTACGACGCATTTGAATCGCGCATCCGCATTCATTCGGTGACAAACACGCGCTCGCAAACCAATATGGACGCTTCCCGCTTGCAGCGGCGCGGCAAGGCAACCAGCATCATCACCGAAACGCAAATGCGGCGCGGCGGCGACGGAATCTTCAAATGGGTGACGACCTTGTACCCCACCGAAGCGTACGCGCAGGAAGCGGGCATGAGCCTGAGCGAGTATGAAGATTTTGTCTTTGGCGCGGTTCACGCCCACGAAGCCGACCCGATTTCGTTTTGGAATAAAGTAAAGGAAGACCAGCAGAAAGCCGTTGATTTTATGAAGGGGAAAAATCAGGTTGCGCTGCGCGGACCGAATGTGGATTTGACGCTCTTCGTCAAAGGGCGCACGTTCCTTAATTCCTACGGCACGCACAACATGCCGGACGGCGAAATTTACACAGGTCCCGTTGAAGATTCGGTCAACGGCTGGGTGAAGTTTACCTACCCCGCCATTTACGGCGGCGTGGCGGTGGAAGGCGCGGAACTGACATTCAGCAACGGGCGCGTTTCGCAAGCCAAAGCGGATAAAAACGAAAACTACCTGATTCAAATGCTCGAATCTGACTCCGGCTCGCGTTATCTCGGCGAGTTTGCCATTGGCACGAATTTCGACATCAACAAATTCACCGGGCAGATTTTGTTCGATGAAAAAATCGGCGGCTCGTTCCACATGGCGCTGGGCGCGGGGTACCCTGAAACCGGCTCGAAGAATAAATCCGCCATTCACTGGGATATGATTTGCGATATGCGCCGCGATTCCGAAATTCTTGTGGATGGCGAACTGCTGTATAAAGACGGCAGGTTTATGATTTAATTCCGCGTGTTTGGTAATTTTCTAAAAACGCGCCCGCAAAACTTTTGTTAAATAACCCAAGTCGCTGCCCTTTCTTAATTTTTTACCGCAGAGGCGCGGAGGACACGGAGAAATTCATTAAAAACTCTGCGAACCCGGCGGCTCTACGGTTCAAAACAAGCAAACTCGCTATTTTTTTGAAGGCGGCAACTTGGATTAAACAAAAAACTCCGAAGTTTTTGAACCTCGGAGTTTTTTTTGTTGTTTACATCGTCTCCAACTCGCTAATCAGCCTGTCCAGCACGTCGAAACCGCCCTGCCAGAACTTTGCATCGCGGATGTTGATGCCCGCTTCCGCGAGGATTTTTTCCGGCGCTTCGGCGCCGCCCGCGGCAAGAATCTTCAAATAACGCGGTTTGAACGCTTCGCCTTCCACTTTGTATTGTTGATACAGCGAGAAGACCAGCAACTGACCAAAGGCGTAGGCGTACACATAAAACGGCGTGTGATAAATGTGCGGAATGGACACCCATTCCCACTTAAACTCCTCGCTCAGTTCAAGCGAATCGCCGAACTGTTCTTTCAGGTTTTCCAAATACGCGGCGGCGAGTTCATCCACCGAGGCGTTCTTTTGAATCATCTCGTGCGCCTGTTTTTCAAACAACGCAAAATACGACTGGCGCATAATGGTCGCGTATGCGTCATCAATTTGTTTGAAGAGAATGTCGCGGCGCACTTCCTTGTTCTTTTCGGTGGAGAGCAATTTGTCGGTGAACATCATTTCGCCAAATGTGGAGGCGGTCTCCGCCAGCGGCAATGAGGAGTGGAACGTAAACGCGCTGTGATGCGAAGCAAGCATGGCGTGAATGGCGTGACCGAGTTCGTGCGCCATTGTGGCAATATCGCGCGCGTTGCCTTGATAGTTGAGCAAAACATACGGGGTCATTTCAGGCAGCGCCGACCAGCAGAACGCGCCATCGCGTTTTCCTTTGCGGACTTCGCTGTCAATGCGGTTTTCATCGAACACGCGGCGGGCAAGCTCGCCGACTTTCGGGTCGAACGCGCTGAACGATTCCAGCACCATTTCAACGGCTTTGTCGTATTTGTATTTTTTGTCCGAGCCAGCCACCGGCGCATAAATATCATACCGGCGGAGTTTTTTCACGCCGAGCGCTTTGGCTTTCATTTTGAAATATCGCTGGAAGATTCCCGCATTCTTGCGCGCGGTTTCGAGCAGCGCGTCCACCGCCTCGTTGGGAACGTCGTTGTCCAAATTGCGGACGGAGATGGGGTCCTTGAACTTTCTTAAGGTAATGTTTTCATTGTGCCAGTCGCGCGCCAATGTTTGGTACAACTGCCCAAGAATGGGTCCCGCCTCGCCATACACGCGGTACAACTCCTGATAGGCTTTGGCGCGCAGTTTGGGGTCGCTTCCCTGCACATAGCGCATGAGCTGTCCGCGAGTCAGTTCGAGAGTTTTGCCGTCCACTTTTAGTTTATACACATAGCGGTTTGTCATCGCGTCGTATAAATTGACCAGCGCGGTTGCGCCCGTGACGTTTTTGATGTTGATGATTTTTTCTTCCGGCTCGCTGAGCGTGTGCGGTTTGAAGTGACGCACGGCTTCAAGATAATAGCGGTAATCGCCTGCGGTTTCCATTAATCGTTTTGCGTTTTCATCATCCAGCGATTTCCACCACAGGGTAAAGAACATTGTGCGGTTTTCCACGTCCGCCCAAAATTGCTGCGCGCGCGCCTGCAAGCTTTGCGCCTGCTGGTCCTGCGTGTTGGCGGCAAAAGACAAGCCCGCAAACGCATAAATCTTGCGCAGCGCGCGTGAAATTTCCTCGCTGGCTTTGATAATTTCCAAAAACTGCTCGTTGGAAATATCCGCCGTCAGTTTGCTGCGCGCGCCTTCAAAAGACGCGACTTGTTCTTCCACCATGTCAAACGCGCTTTGCAGTTCCGCGCTTTGATAGCCGGGGTATAAAGGCTGCAAACTCCACTTGGTTTGTTTGTAAGGCATGTGTCCTCCAAAAAAATTGACCTGACAGATTTCCAAAACCTGTCAGGTCTGGAATAATCCTATTTTACTCCGTTGCGAGAAAATGACTCTTCAATGTGTTGTAAATGTAATTTTCCCAAAGCGGAACAATCTGGTCTTCGTGATAATCATGGTCGGAGAAGGTTTGCACAATCATTCTGCCTTCCATGCAAACCGCCATCACGCCGCTGTCCGTATCCGGCTTGGAAGAAAGCCCGGCAAGAAATTTCGCGTCGCCGCCTCCCGTCAGCCGCATTTTATCTCCGGTTTGGTTTGCCCAAAAAGGGCTGTAATGCAGCAGCGGCAGCACCGTATTCGGCTCATTAAAAATGGGATGTGTGGAATCCCACCAGTAAATTGATTCGGCAAGGTCGTAATCGCTGCGATACTTTACGCCGCACTTTCCCAATACGGTGCTCAGCGGTCCCGCTGAATATCTGTCCAAATACCACACTTCCATAATCAATGCGGCTTTATCGCGCACAAGGCGTGTGTTAATCACATCCCAAAACTCGCCGCGAATCACGTTCTTATCCTCCGCGCCGACGATAATCAAATCAAAATTTTTCCCCGAATTCAACTGCTCCATAAAATGCCCGCTGTACGAGCCGGTTTGAATATACTGCACGCCCATGTTTCGCGCCGCTTCTTCAATCCACATCCCAAATCCGCGCGCGTCTGTATTTTCATAGATGAGGACTTCCGCCGAGCGAATCTTCTCCATGATGTCTTCCGTTGGGGTGGGCGGAACAGGCGTGGGAGGCGGCACGGATGCCGCTTCGGGCGGAACGGGACTCGGCTGGGCGGCAATGGTCGGCGGGGCGGGCTGCTGCTGCGCCTGCGCGTTATTCAACGCGGATTGAGTCAACTGTAACGACATGGCAGTCGCCTGAAACTCCAGCGCAATTTTGGTCGGGTCAAAGGCGGGCTGTGCGGGCGGCGGGGTGACGTTCACATTACAGGCAAGCACAAACACAAACACCGGCGCAAAGAACAAAAATTTTTTGGCTGCAAAAGACATGACAGCCTCCTTTCTCACATTCATTATATGACTGCGCCCGCGCAAAAAAAAGTGACAGTCATCTTGCAAATGACTGTCACTTTACGTTTTACAAACTGGAACGGATGTGAACAATATCCCCGTCTTTGACGATGTAATCCTTGCCTTCGAGCCTGAACTTGCCTTTGGCTTTTGCTTCGGTCATGCCGCCAAGCGTTACCAAATCTTCATACGAGACCACCTCCGCCCGCACAAATCCGCGCGCCAGGTCGGTGTGAATTTCGCCCGCCGATTCCTGCGCGGTTGCGCCGCGTTTGGTCGTCCACGCGCGCACTTCATCCTCGCCTACGGTGAAGAAGGTCTGCACTTGCAGCAAATCGTACGAGAGGTTAATCATGCGGTTCAGGCTGAGTTCTTTAATGCCGTACTCTTCCATAAAGACCGCCGCATCTTCCGCGCTGAGTTGGGCGATTTCCATTTCTAGTTTGCACATCAACGCCACGGACGGATGGTCGAGATTCGCTTGCGGGGCTTCCTGCCCTTCGCCCATGTTGAACACGGTGAGAATCGGTTTGCGGCTGAGCAAGCCGTAGCTGGAAAGTTCCTTTTGTTCTTCGGCGTTGAATTCCATTGTCCGCAGCGGTTTGTTATCCGAAAGGGTTTTGTGCATCCGCTCAAACAAATCGGTCTGGCGCGCGTTTAGCGTTTTATCCGTGCCGCCTTTTTTGCGTTCTTCGGCTAATTTTTCCAGCTTGCGTTCCACAGTAATCATGTCGTTAAGCAAAAGCTCGCCGAGCATGTTCTCCACATCGCGCAGCGGATTGACGCTGCCATTCGGGTGCATCACGTTGTCGTCATGAAATCCGCGCACGACGAGAATGAACGCTTCCATTTGCGAAAGGTGATTTAATAACTGCCCGGAGATTCCGCTTTTGGCGGAGCCTGATTCCAGCCCGGCAATATCCGCGTAGGTGACTTTGGCGTAAGCCGTTTTGCGCGGGTTAAACATGCTGGAGAGTTTGGTCACGCGCGGGTCCGGCACATCCACAACGGCGGTGTGAACTTCTATCCGTCCGGCGGACATGGACGTGGGCGTGTTGCTGCGCGTGAGCGCGTTGAAGAGCGTGGTCTTTCCAGATTGGGGGAGTCCGATAATTCCTAATTTCATCTTGACCTTATGTGAGAGGATTTGATATACTTGACGGGCTTGACAACCCAATGCCGAAGTGGCGGAATAGGCAGACGCGCACGACTCAAAATCGTGTTCCCTCCGGGAATGAGGGTTCGATTCCCTCCTTCGGCACAGCGCATTATACCTGACGCTCTCTTGAAACAAGAGGGCGTTTGCGTTTCATAGTAAAATAGGTCAAGGAGATTCGCTATGCCCTCACTCAACGATATTCTGGCAGTCATTTTGGGCGGAGGTCGGGGCGCGCGTCTGTATCCATTGACGCAAATGCGTTCCAAGCCTGCCGTTCCCATTGCAGGTAAATACCGTCTCATTGATATTCCCATCAGCAATTGTATTAATTCAGAAATTTACCGCATGGCGATTTTGACGCAGTTCAACTCTGTGTCGCTGCATCGTCACATTACCAACACCTATAAGTTTGACGCCTTTCACACCGGCTGGGTGCAAATTTGGGCAGCCGAGCAAACGATGGAAAGCGCGGACTGGTATCAAGGCACGGCGGACGCCGTCCGCAAGCAGACGTTGGAAATCGCATCCAGCGGCGCAAAGTATGTCCTGATTCTTGCCGGTGACCACCTGTACCGCATGAATTACAAATCCATGGCGGAATATCACTGGCAAAACAACGCGGATATTACCGTGGCTGTGCAGCCTGTCACGCAGGAGGAAGTGTCGCGGTTTGGCATTCTCAAACGCGAATCTGACGGGCGCATTTCATCTTTTGTGGAAAAACCAAAAGACCCGGAAACCCAGAAGAAATTTATCAGCCGCGACGACCCCAAACGTCCCTATCTTGGCTCAATGGGAATTTACATGTTCAATACCCAGCTGCTCATGGACCTGGTGACAAATCACCCCGACTATGACGACTTTGGAAACGACATCATCCCGCACGCCATCGGGGAGCATAAAGTCTATGGCTTTGATTTTGACGGCTACTGGCAGGATATTGGAACCATCCGCTCGTTTTACGAAACCAACCTCGCGCTGACTACGGCAAACTCTCCCTTTAACTTTCACGATAGCGACGCGCCGATTTATACGGAAGGACGTTTTCTGCCCTCCTCTGTTGTGGAAGACAGCCGCCTGACCGACGTTATGATGGCGGAAGGCTGCCGCATTCGAAAAAGCGAGATTACGCACTCGATTATCGGCATTGGCAGCAAGGTTGCCTCCGGCACAATCATCAAAGATTCCATTTTGATGGGCGCCGATTCTCCCGACCGCGGCGGCATCGGCGCAAACTGCTACATTGAAGGCGCGATATTGGATAAAAATGTAAAAATCGGCGACAACGTTATCATCAAGCCCTTCCCGCGCAATACCGATTTGGATAACAAATCATGGTATGTCCGCGATGGCATTGTGGTCATTCCAAAAGACTCTGAAATTCCTGCAAATACAAAAATCGCGCCGGAATAAATTCGCAGTTTGCAATCCAGTTGTCATCACCCGCGCGCAAGCCTGCCGTGAAATTATGCTATACTCGCAAATTATGAAATCATCGCGCGCTTACTGGCAGCGCTGGGCAGAGACCTTGCGCCGCTATCACCTGCACGACATTACAGCTGCGCTGCTCGAAGCCTCAGCTCCGCTGGCGGTGATTGGCGCGCAAGCGCTGCACGCCGGACGCGGACTGTTTGACAACGAACAACTGACCGCGCTCGCATACATGCTGGAAGATGAAGAAGAAGCGCGCGCGTTTGCATCCTTGCTTGCGTCCGAGAGGATTCCCCAATGATACAACTTGTCACCCTCGGTTTGATTGCATTCAGCGCAGCCCTGCTGCTTGTCATTGCGCTCATTAAACGCAAGGCGCCGCTGAACCTGCGCGAAATTCCCGCCTTCACGCGGTTGTACCGCACCATCGGCTTGAGCGTGGAAGAAGGCTCGCGCCTGCACATTACGCTTGGGCGCGGCGGGCTGCTGGATGCGCGCGGCGGCTCCGCGCTGGCTGGGCTGGCAATTTTGCGTTACATCGCCGAAAAAACATCCGTCAGCGATAAACCCTCCGTCGCCACCGCCGGAGACCCCGCCATTGGTTTGCTTACGCAAGACACCATTCAATCCGGCTATCACGCCGCCGGGGTGGATGAACTGTACGTCCCCACCACCGGCAGGCTCGCGGGACTCAGCCCGTTCAGTTACGCCGCGGGCGCCATGCAAGTGACTCCAAATGAAAACGTCGCCGCAAATGTGATGATTGGCCACTTTGGCGCGGAAGCCGCGCTGCTCGCCGAATCCTCCGACCGTTCCAACGTCATTGTCATCGGCGCAAGCGATGACCCGCTTGGACAAGCCGCCCTGTTTGCCAGCACGCAGGATGAACTCATCGGCGAAGAACTGTTTGCCGCCGGAGCGTATTTGAATGCGGGCATTTCCCACCGCGCCAGCCTCACCCTGCAAGACTTGCTGCGCTGGGTGGTGGTGATTGCGCTTGTGGGCGGCGCTGCGGCGAAACTCGCAGGAGTGATTTAATGCGTATTTTCACCGCCGCCATTGCAATCGCCGCCGGTTTGCTCACTCTGGGCGGATACTTTTTTGAGCAGCTTGTTCCGCTGCAAGCCCTCTTATTAAACTGGGTGGTTATTCTATTCGGGGCGGCTGCGCTGGTTGGAATTTTCAACCTCCTTGCCGTGCATCTCGATAAAATTCGCCGGCGCGAAAAAGGCAGCGCATACAGCGCGCTGCTGGTCATCGGGCTGGTTGCCGCGCTTTTGTTTGGCATGGCGCTGCGCCCCGAACATCCGGTCATGCAGGCAATGATGAATGGAATTATTGTCCCCGCTGAAGCCGCGCTGCTTGGCGTACTGACCATTTCGCTTTTGTATGCAGCCATTCGCCTGCTTCGCCGCCGCCCGGATATGATGGGCGTCATCTTTTTAGTTACCGCTGTCTTGTTAATTTTGGGAGCCGCCACCCTGCCCTTTGGCAACATTCCCGTTTTGGGAACTTTGATTCGCCCTTGGGTGAATCAGGTGCTTGCCTTGGGCGGCGCGCGCGGCATGATTATCGGCGTTGCGCTTGGCGCGCTTGCCACCGGCTTGCGCGTTCTCTTTGGCACAGACCGTCCATACGGAGGGAACTAATGCCGGAGATGATGAAGTGTCCCAACTGCGGCGAAAACACGCCCAAAGAATTTGAATTTTGCCAGTATTGCCAGGCGCGCTTGCAGCCGTTAACCGGCAACCTGCGCGGCGAAGATGCGCCCATTAAACCCGGACAACTTCCCACCAAAAAAATCACTGCCGAGTTGGAACCGATTCTTCCCAAATGGCTGCGCGAAGCGCGCGGCTCGTCTGCGGCAGGGAAAGAAGCGCCTGCGCGTGAGCAGCCCGCATCCCCGCAGCAAAAAAGCGCGCCGCCTCCGCCTGCCAAACCCGCTTCTTCCGACCCGCTGGATTTTCTTGCAGGGCTGCGTTCCGCCGCCAGTGAAGAAGAAGAGGAAAACGCCGATTGGCTTGCCAGCCTGACAGGCGCATCCCCCGCAAAACAAGCCCCGCAAGAATCATCTGATATGCGCTGGGTGAATCTGGGCGGCGAACCTCAAAAAACACAGCAGGATGACGCGCCTTCGTGGATGCGGGATATTAACCCGTTTGCCGAACAAGCGGCGCAGCCGCCCGCGCAGTCATCCGACTGGAATGCTTCAACTTCCGAAAGCGCATCTTTGTTTGATGACTCTGCGGCTGCCGATTTACCCGATTGGTTTGCGCCTGCCGCTGATAAAAGCGCCCCCC
>DAOTZP010000006.1:0-11489 GCA_034434265.1 Anaerolineales bacterium
GGTAAAATCCTTCTTCCCTTTTGAAGGATTTTACCTGTTTTGAACCGCCGATGTGCAGAGGGCGCAGAGTTTTTAATGAATTTTTCCGTGTCCTCCGCGCCTCTGCGGTAAAAATTAAGCAAGGGTAGCAACTTGGGTTAAATAACTTCACCAACGCCGCGCTTCAAAAATTGACCGCCGCCGCGCGCGCCAAGCCAGTTTTCCCCATCCACAATCATTTTACCGCGCAGAAAAACTTTTTCGGGGCAGCCGGTGAGTTCCCAGCCTTCGTACAAATTATAGTCCGTGCGTTGATGCGAATGAGCGACTCCATATTTTATTTTTTTCTGCGGGTCCCAAATTGCCACATCCGCATCCGCGCCGGGGAGCAGCGCGCCTTTGCGCGGGTACAAGCCAAAAATTTTCGCGGGGTTTGTGCAATGATAAGCAACAAATTGGTTTGGCGTTATGCGTCCCGCGCCCACGCCAAAGGTCCACATTACCGGCATTCGGTCTTGAATACCGGGCAAGCCATTGGGGATTTTTGTAAAATCATCGCGCCCAAGTTCCTTGCCTGCAATGGCAACTTCTTTGCCTTCGTACACAATCGGTTTTGTGCCGTCAAAGAAAAACGGACAATGGTCCGTGCCGATGGTTTGCAGTGTGTTGTTCTTTAAGCCTTCCCACAACCGCGCGTTATCTTCCGATTTGCGCATGGGCGGCGAGCAAATCCACTTTGCGCCATCGGGCTGGCGGAGATTGTCTTCGGTGAAGAAAAGATACTGCGGGCATGTCTCGCCCATCACTTTGACTCCGCGCTCGCGGGCGTATTGCAGCATATCCACTTCCCCGCCCGCGTTCATGTGGACGATGTAAACCGGCGAATCGGCTTGCGCTGCCATGGCTGCCATGCGAAGCGTGGCTTCCACCGCGCCCCACTTCGGGCGGGTGTAGGCGTGCCATTCGGGTTTGGTCCGCCCCGCAGCCAGCGCATCCGCAACGAGGGTTTCAATGACATCTCCGTTTTCGCAATGCGCCATCACCAACATGCCGTTTTCTTTGGCAATTTGCAGCGCCTTAAAAATACTGCCATCATCAAGGCGGAGTCTTCCGTTATAAGCGGTGAAAACTTTAAGGGTTTGAATGCCCATCTTCATCAATGAGGGAATCTCGCGGGCGATTTTTTCATCGAAGCGCGTTAAGTTCATGTGAAAGGAATAATCAATCGCGGCTTTTTCCGCCATCTTCATCCACACATTCACAGAATACTCGAAGCCTTTATCTTCGAGGACGACAAAATCCATGACCGTCGTTGTGCCGCCAAACGCCGCCGCTTTGTGACCGGTGTAATGGTCGTCGGATGAAACCGTGCCAAACATCGGCAAGTCAAGATGCACATGCGGGTCCACGCCGCCGGGCATAATCAGCTTTCCCGCCGCGTCAATTACATCCGCGCCGGGGTGATGCAGGTTTTTGCCAATTTGTGAAATTGTTTCGCCTTCGATGAGAATATCCGCTTGAAAGGTTTCACAGGCGGTGATGAGAGTTCCGTTTTTGATTAAGGTCGCCATAGGTCTCCAACATTCAGAATTGCAGAAAGACAAAGGCGCAAAGATGATTTGCGCCTTTGTCTTATTCGTTGATTCCCAACAATGTCATTAGCACATCGGGGGGCAGTTCGGCTTCGGGCAAGTTCACTTTATACAGTTGTTCGTTTTCGGCGCGTTCGCGCAGGCTTTTCCAAAGCAGGTTTCTCTGTTCCCCTTCCACCACCAAATCGTTCAATTTTTTTGCATTAAGCAAATGCGCGCCTGTGGAATATAAAAAGGTCAGGCGTTTCCATTTATCCGTGCCGATGGGCTGGGGCAGTTTTTCCAATCCTCCGATTTGAATTTTGTAATATTCCTCTTTGGCGCGCAGGTGGTCTTTTTCGTCGCGCAATAGTTCCGCCCGCGTGGTTAATTCATGCCCCGTCACTTTTGCAATGTACTCAATTTGCCCGCCTTTTTCGCCAAATGTGGAAGGCTGATAAAACGCCAGATAATCCACCGCCACCACTTTGGGCGCGCTCCGCAGCGGAATGCGATACCAGCCCAAAAGCCGCGCAATCTCCAAATCGCGCGGCGATTTTATCAGGGCAACCAAAACCAAATCGGCTGGTTTGAGCATGCGCTAATTATACACTTCGCCCCGCGCAATTTTTTCCATGGGAAGCAGGCTGGCATAAATAAATTCATGCGTCGGGACGGAAAGGTTCAATGCGCGCGCCATGCGCGTCAGCGCGCCCGTCTGCGCGTCCAATTCCGAAGGTCTGCCCGCAATCATGTCCTTTTGCATCGAAGCCATTGTTTCGGGCGGCGTTTTATCAATGCGCTCCATCACCGATTGCACGGATGCTTTGCTTAATGAAATTCCCCTTGCATTGGCAACCAGCACAACTTCTTCCAACGCGCGGCGCAACATGGCGCGGGTTTCCGCCACAGCGCGAAACACGCCCACAGGCTGGCGTGTGACAGCCCCCACCCCGCTAAACGCGGCGATAAAGAGATATTTTTCCCACATGGCAAGTTGAATATCAGGTGGGACTTCGGCTGTCAAGCCTTGAGCATGTTTGAAGACCTCCAAAATATTTGAGACGCGCTCGCTTGCGGATTTATTTAACTCGCCAAATGCAATATACGGTTCGATGGCGGCATGTTTGATGTGACCCGCATCGGCGATGAACGCGCTAATGCGGCACAGCCCGCCAAGCACATGCTCGCGCCCAAACGCTTTAAGCAGCGCGTCAATATGTTCAATGCCATTCAGCAGCGGAATGATGACGGTTTGCCTGCCCACCAGCGGAGTCATTTGTTGAATGGCATCCTGCAACTGCCAAGCCTTGACCGAAAGCAAAATTACGTCCGGTTGAGAATCAGGTTGAGGTGAGTCCGTCGCGCGCGCAGGGCGGATGAGAAAATCCCCGTTGATGGAATCCACGCGCAGGCCGGAATCCAAAATCGCGGCGAGGTGTTTGCCCCGCGCAATAAAGGTCACATCTTCGCCTGCTTGCGCGAGTCTTCCGCCAAAATATGCGCCAACGCCGCCTGTGCCAAAAATCATAAACTTCATGCTGCTTGTTCCTTTACATCATGGTCGGGCAAAATATCTTCCGCGTTGCGAATGGCGGGAATGAAGTAGCCGCTTAAGCCCGCCAGCATGGAGCCCAGCCCGCTGATAATAAACAAAAGCGCCATGCCGGAGCCAACCTCCGCGCCAACCAGCCAGCCAAATGCGGAAGCAAGAGCGGAGGATGGATTCATCATCTCGGGTTCGAGGACGTAATCGGCAAGCGCGCCCGCAATGACGGGCGAGATGGGATTGGTAAACCAGGCAATCAATCGGCGGGCGGAGAAAACGCGTCCTTGCAAATCGGGCGCGACCTTTGCCTGCCAAATGGCTTGATTGGAGCTGTTAATCAACGGGCTGATGAGCGCGCCCATTACGCTGCCAATTATCCACATCAGCATACCGCCCGGCAAGCCAATGATAACAAAAGAAAGCCCCGAAAGCGCCCAGCCAATCAACACGCCATGCACTTGGCGTTTGAATCCGCCCCACACGCTCATGATAATTCCGCCGACCACGCCGCCGATTGCGCCCGCCGTTTGCACTGTGCCAAAGATGAGCGTATCGCTGTTGGTACGCGCAAGAATCATCGGGGCAAATACAGTAAAGCCGATGCCCGCAAATAAGTTGCCCATGAAAAAAATCATCTGCAGCCCAAGCAGGCTGGGACGGGCGAAGATGTATTTGAATCCGTATGCCGCTTCGGATAACATGCCCCCTTCTGCTTTTTTTCCTTCCTCCGTGCGCGGCGGGTTGGGAATGTAAACGAACATCAAAGCGCCGATGGCAAAAACAAAGGTGATAACGTCTATAAACAGCAAGCCGGTCAGTTTGACAATCGGCAGCAACGCGCCCGCCAGCAGCGGAGCCACCACGCCGGGGCCCGCTTCGATGAGCGACATCATGCCGTTGGCGCGCGCATATTGCTCTTTGGGAATCATGGTGGTGATGGCGGCGGAATACGCGGGCCATTGAAAGGTCATGCCAAGCCCAAAAATGATGGAGATGATATACAAATGCCAGTATTCAAGGATTCCAAAATATTGCAGCGCAAGCGCCGCAAGTGTTCCCAGCCCTGCGGCAAGGTCGCTGACCATCATCATCAACTTTCGGTCGTGCCTGTCCACCATTACGCCCGCAAAAGGCGACATAAGCAAAAAGGGCGTGATAAAGAAAACCTGCATCAAGCCCATTGCCAATGCGCTTTTGGTTTGGTCGTACATCCAAATACTTAAGCCAAATTGACTCATGGAACTGGCAAGCACGGAGACGATTTGTCCCAGCCAGATGATGGTAAACCCAGCCATGCCCGTCGGACGGTTTGTAGAGGTTTGATTCATGTAAATCTCCGGGGGGTGAAATGTAAATACTCCAAAGTCATTTACAGACTTCGGAGTATTCATGCAAAAAGGCAAACAAAGACAGGCGCATGGGAGGAGGGCATGCGCCTATGAAACTGCCTGCAATTCATTACAGCGCAAGGCGGCAGATTGGGGTAAGGTAATAGTAGTAATACATGCTTTTTCTCCGTTATTCGACATAAATTTCAACGTGTTCGCCGTCTTCCTCGTCCACCACGTCAATAATTTTCCCGGTGACGCCCATGCGCAGCGCTTCCATCACGTTGGTCATATCCACGCCTTGCACTTCGGGGGCAAAGTGCGCGCCGATTTTCATGCCCGCATCCACCAGCGCCAGCGGAATTTGCACCGAGGCTTTGGAGCGCCCGGTCTTTGTATCCGTTACGCGAATGCGCAGCCAGCGCGCGCCGCCGCCCATTCCGGGAGGGGCGGGAGGGCGCGGCGGCACGGGAATTCCCTTGCGGGTTTCGCTCAACGCCGCGAGCAATTTCGCGCCTTCGTCCGCGCTGATTTTGCCTTCTTCAATCATCTTCAAAATCTTCATTCGTTCTTCACTGTTTGCCATTTCGCACCTCGCTTTTATCCAATGAATACTTGCACGCGCTCGCCGCCTTTGTCGCTTTCATCCACGTTGACGATGAGCGGTTCTTTAATATCCTTTGTCATCGAAATGAAGTTGATAATTTCATCCACGTTTTTGTCTTTAAGGTTTTCAATATGGCTGCCAAATACGCGCAAAAACCAGGCAGCCAAACCAAGCGGCAAAGGAAACGCAATGGAAATGTGCTTCGGTCCGTCGCCGTCTTTGGCGTTGGAACGGTCCACATTCACATACAGCCAGCGTGAATTGTTTGCGCCCGCGCCCAGCGCAATCAGCAAAACGCCAAAAAGGAACGGCATACTCAGGCAGAAGAACCAAAAGTTCAAGCCCGCGCTTTGTTGAATGGAAAACATCCACCATGCAAAAATCACCGTGATGAAAATACCAATCCACAAAAATGCGGAAGAAAACCGATACGCGCGCCTGCGGACTTCTTCAAACTCCGGCGCTTCGGGTTTTTTGCTCCAGGATGGGTCATCCGCGCTGGATTCCTGCGGGCGGGCTGAATCAGGCTGGATGATTTCCACCTCCTCCGCGGCGGAATCATCCAGCACGCGCATTAACTTTGCCGCTTCTTCCGCGCTGATTTTCCCATCCGCGACCATTTGCAAAATTTGTTTGCGCTCTTCGGCAGACATTAAGAACCTCCTTGTGTTTGTTCTTGCGTTTTTGCGGGCAAATGAAACTTCATCAAAACAGGAATGATGGAAAGCATGACAACCGCCGCGGTAATCAAAAACGGCAGGCGCGGATTGACGCTTTCCCACAGTTGACCGCCAATCCACGGCATGGGCAGGGAAATGATACCAAGACTGGCGCTAAACAACCCAAAGGCGGTGCCGCGCAAAGATTGCGGAACAGATTTGCTAATCAACGATTGATATGCGGGGGACATTAACCCCACGCCCATGCCTGCCAACGTCCAGCCTGCAAAATACAGCCAAAGCATCGCCGCGGGAGTCAGCACAAGAATAAACAGCGAAATACTAACGGCAAACATGCCGATGGCTATGACAAACCGTTCGCCGATTTTATCAGCAAGCCAGCCGCCGGGGATGGTAAGCGTCATCATGCCCATGCCAAACAGGCTGCTCATCCAGCCATATTGACTGACGGTCACTTTGCCAAACTCCTGCAAATATACAGGCATGAGGTTCATGGAAAGTGCGAAGGATGTATCGCGGATGCCATCGGTGATTAAAATCCAGGTGATGAGTCCGCCCGCGAACATCAACCCAAACATGGAAGAAAGATTCTCTTTCAAACTGTCCAAGGTGAGCGCTTTCGCAGCCGACTTTCCGCTTTTGGAGGCTTCGCGCGCCATGCCCACGCGGATTAAGGTGGCAATGATGTAAAAGCCTGCGGCAACAATCAACATGCCTTTGAAACCGTACGCGCTTGCCATCCAGCCGCCCAGTGGAGGACCAACAACGGACACAATCATAAACAATGCCTGAGTCACGCCGAACACTTTGGCGCGGTTTTGCTCGGTGGAATGTTCCGCAACAAACGCATCGAAACTTGGACCAACGAGCGAGCGCGTCACCGCGCCGAGTCCTTCGCCCAATAAAAGCCATTGCCATGTCGGCGCGAGAATCAACGGGATGTATGTAAACACGCCCACCGTGCTGCCAATGGCAATCGCGCGCAGCCGTCCGAGTCTGTCGCTCACCCACCCGCCAACGATTTGTAAAAGCAAAGGGATGATTTGCGACAGCGTAAAAAACAACCCCACTTGCGCCACGGTCGCATTCAAGTCGCGCAAATACAATGGCATAAGCGGACCGTACATATTGCCGCCGATGTTGGCAAAAATCATCGCCGTCAAAAACAAGACAAGCGCGCCGCTCAATAAAGGCTGCTTCTTCGCTTGCGAAATCGCGGATTCCATTTATGAATCGCCTTCCAGCGCCGCCAGTAATTTTTCGGCGTCTTCCGCGCTGATTTTCTTTTCTTGCAGCATCTTCAAGATGGCAAGCCGTTCTTCATCCGATGCTTGCGGTTTGGGGGCAAGCGGCACGCCCTTGGGAGAAACATCCCAATTCCAGCGCCCAACTTTGAGAAACGCGCCGCGTTGTTTGGCGCGTTCTGCTGCGCGTTCGGCTTTGCGCCCCGCTTCTTCCGCTTTTTGCGCGGCGCGGCGCGTGGCTTGCTCCACCTGACGTGAAATGCGGTCGCCAAAGCCGGACCAGTCGAATCCAATTCCGGCAAAGTTGCCAAAGTCTTCTGCGAATTCTCCCGCGCTGGCTTGGTTGGTCACGCGGATGTTGCCGCCCGCCGAGAGAGTCAGCTTGGCGGAGCCGTCTCCCAGGGTAATCACACGCGAGGTGGCTTCATCATCCTGCTCCACGCCTTTCCATTCAATGTCAATTTCATCGGCGTTGAGCGTGAGCGTTGCGTTTGCGCTTGGCGGCATGACGAGCAAAATATCATCACCGGCTGTGATGGAGTATGTATTTTCCGGCTTGGGGTCGAGGTACAACACAACGTCCTCGCCGATGTTGGCTTGCACGCTGCCGCGCGCATCGCGCAAGGCAAGGTCATCGGCTACCGAAGTGAGCAGGATATTTCCTTCCACATCGCGGATGGAGACATCGGACTGCGCGTTCTTGACCGAGAGATTGCCCTTGATGGCTTTCAAACTCAAATCTGATTCGATGGTTTCAACGAAGATGTTGCCCGTGTCGCGGATGGATAAATCGCCTTCAATATGTTGAATGGAAATTTCGCCAAACACGCCGCGAATTGCCGCATCGCCTTCGATATGTTTGATGAAAACCGAACCGCCTTTGGGCATACGAATGGAGATGTCATCTTCACAAGAGATGGTGACGGTTCCGCCATCCTGCTTAAAGACAATTTCATCATCATCGCCTTTGAGCAGAATGTCCTCCCCTTCCCAGCCGACGAGACTTAAATCGCCGCCGATGTGTTCAATAAGAATGTTTGGGGCGCGCCCTGCAGAAATCGTCTTGGACATGGTTTACTCCTCTTCTCCGCGCAGCAGGCGGGTGGCTTCTTCGGCGGTAATTTTGCCGTTGCGTAAATCTTCCAAAATGCGGTTGCGTTCTTCCTGAGTCATTTCCACTTCCGCCGCTTCGTCTTTGCCCGGCTCATATCCCAAAGCGCGGATGACTTCATGCAAGCGGTTGCGGATGGTGGGATACGACAAATCCAGTTCCTGTTCCATGCGGTTGATTTTTCCCTCGCAGCGGACGAAGGTGAATACAAATGCCATTTGCTCGGGCGTAAGGTTGGCAAAGTGTCCCGAAACAAAATGACCTTCAATCGTGGTGTCACATCCGCTGCAATGCAGGCGGGTGACTTCCAATTCCGATTCACAAACCGGGCAGCGGGTGGGCGCTGGTCTCATAGGTTGGCTACTCCTTTTGAAAATTCAATCAATGTTACGCAGCCGTTTCCGCAAGCACAGGCTGGGCTTGCGTTCCGCGCATACGATGCAGGATAAGAAAAAACAGCGTGGAAATTGTACCGACAATCCCCGCCGCATACCAAAGATAATGCGGGTTGGGACCATCGAGAATCAAGCCAGCCAGATAAGGACCCGCCGCAAACGGAATTCCCCATGAAAAGCCGGCAACTGCCATATATCTTCCGCGCATGTCTTCGGGCGCAAACGAAGCGACCAATGCCTGCGCAACAGGCGAAACGACCATTTCTCCGATGGTGATGATGACCATCGCAATCACAAACCATGCGTAGGTAAAAACAAAGCCGTACATTGAAAACCCGATGACGTATAAAAACGTGCCAAGCGCCATCATCAACATCGGCGGGTATTTGGTAATCAGGCGCGTAATTGGGAACTGCATGAACACCACCATTGCCGCATTAATGCTCAACAGCAAACCATAGCCTGCTTCGGACGCGCCGTGCTGGTCGCGCAAATACACGCCGAGCGTGGTGTTCATATTCATGTAAGTGAAAACTTCCAGCATGACCGCGCCGAGAAAAAGCATAAACGCCGCGTTGCGAAAAACCTGCAAGTAGCCTGCAAAACTTCCGCGCACGGTTTGTGCGGGCGCACCGGGATGGGCTTCGGGTTTCGTTTCGGGCAAAAAGGCGAAGACCAAAAGCGCGGTGGCGAAAGAAATAACCGCATCCGAGATGAAAAGCAGAAAGTAGGAACGCGCCGCGAGAAATCCTCCGATGGCGGGACCAATCACGACCGAAAGATTAAACGCGACCCGCAGGATTCCATATCCATCCGCGCGTTTTTCTTCTGGCAAAAGGTCCGCCACCATCGCTTGGTGCGCCGGGCCCGCGACGTCTGTTAAAATCCCTACAAAGAAAGCCAGAAAGATGAACGCCTGAAACGACTCTATCAATCCCATGACAACAAGGCTGAAAGAAGAAGCAACAAGCCCGAAGATGATAATCCACTTGCGCCCAAAACGGTCGGTGAGCGCTCCGCCAATGGCAGAGCCGATAAAACTGGAAAAAGCAAACGCGGCAAACAGCCCGCCAACTTCGGTCATGCCGACGTTGAATTTGCTGGTAATATAAAGCGCAAAAAATGGAAAGAGCAGCGCGCCGCCAATACGGTCAATAAACGTAATGGCAACCACCACCCAAAACGTGCGCGGGTAATCGTTGTAAGTCTTTTGAGCGTTTGCAAGCCAGTTTTTAATCATTTTGAGTGAACTTTCAATAAACAGAATGTTTTTCTTTAAATTTATAATAAAATTATACGACTTTTTTTGATTTTGTCAATCATAAAGTAAATAATATCAATATGAAATTGAAAATTCTTTATTACATCGAAAAACAAAGTCTTTGAAAGTTTTTTTCTTAAAACTGTCATTTCAAGCGACACTTGCCCCAGCGCACAAGCGCAGGTGCAGCGAGGAATCTTTACGATTGTCTCAAAGACCCTTCGCTGCGCTCAGAGTGACACCTCACGGAGAGTGAAAAACTTGATTTTTGACCCTGCATGGAGACACTTTTTATGATTCGTGTTGTATATTTTTCACAGAATAAGCCTATACGCAAAGACATACCCCCTGCTGAATTTCCGCGCCTGCTGCGCGACAAACGCGCATTGCTGTGGGTTGATTTCAGCGGCGAGCCAAATGAAACTGCGCTGCCCATTTTGCAATCTTTCAACTTTCACCCCCTCGCCATTGAAGACACGCTGCAACAAACCCATGCCCCCAAAATTGACGACTGGGGCGATTATCTCTATATTGTGCTGAATTACATGCATCTTACAAAAAACAGCGAGCCGTGGGATACGGAAATAGACGAACTCGATATTTTCCTCGGACGCAATTACGTCGTCACCCACCACGATAACCCCATCCCCGCCATTGATGCCATCTTTGAAAACTGCCAGCGCGACCTGCGCTACGCCCGCGAAGGCGCTGACCATCTGCTTTACAAAATCATAGACGCGATTGTGATGGGATACATGCCCATCATCGAAAAAATTGACGATGAAATTGACCTTGTGGAAGACCAGGTTTTCGACCAGCCCAGCCCCAATACGCTCTCGCGCCTTTTCACCTTAAAGCGGGTTTTGCTTGCCATGCGGCGCATCCTGCTGCCTCAAAGGGAAGTGCTGAACAAAATGGCGCGCGACGATTACGAAGTGATAGACAAAAAAGATAGAATCTTCTTCCGCGATGTGTACGACCATCTCGTCCGCCTGCACGATGTGAACGAAAGTTTGCGCGACCTCGTCAGCGGCGCACTCGATACCTACCTCTCCGTCATCAACAACCGCATGAACGAAGTGATGAAAACCCTTACCATCATCACCACCCTGTTCATGCCGTTGACGTTTCTCACCGGCTTTTTTGGGATGAACTTCTTTGCCGCAGACCCGCCGCAAGCCAGCTGGACTCTGCCGGTTGTTTTTCAAATCACCCTTGCGGGAATGCTGGTTATCCCCGTCATCATGTATTTTTGGATGCGAAAAAGGACGTGGGTGTAGGGTGTGGAATATTTTTCCGGGGCAGCCTGTAGCGCAAATTTCTGATTTGCCTCGCAAGTCGGAGACTTGCGCTACATTTTCCGAACCCAAGCCAAAATCCGACTTGATTCCGCTAATTTTCAGTGATACACTGTACATAATGCCAGCCGACATTCTTGTTGTAACACCTTCGCAAACGCTTGGGGAAAGCATTCGCCGCACGCTTGAAGAAACAGCGCTTTACCGTATTCACATCGTCAATAACAAAGCGTCTGCCATTGTGCGCGCGGATGAAGTTGGCATACCCCTTGCCATGCTCGACCTTGCGCTCGGAGAAGAATGGGTGCAAGAAATCGGCGTGGCGCTGCGCACCATTCAAAAGGGGATTAATTTAATCATCCTCAGCGAAGACAACATCACCCCCCCTGCGTTTGACGAACTGCGCCCGTGGATACTCGTCCGCAAGCCGTTCACCATGACCGACTTCATGTCCGCCATCAGCAAA
>DAOTZP010000007.1:0-10874 GCA_034434265.1 Anaerolineales bacterium
TTCATCGGGCGCAACCCCATTCAAAGCGAAGACCGCCCGTATGAGTATGTGCCTGTGCGTCATGTTCCCGTTGCGCCCACCAGCTATCAATTCTACGGCGAGAATCTGCTCTCCAACTTCGACTCGCTGCCCACTTGGACGTATGCCACGCCGCATAACATTCAGCGCAACACGCCGCAAAACGCTTCGTGCGAAGCCTGTCATGGCAACCCGCAATTCTTCCTCACCGCCGACAAGGTCAAGCCCGAAGAACTCAAAGCGAACGAAGCGGTGATTGTCTCGTCGCTGCCCGCGCCCGCGGAGTTGTACCTTGCCGCCATGCCGCAGCCCGCCGAACATGCAAACCTTGTTTCCGATTCGTGCCTGGCTTGCCATGCCAGTGGAATTCGCGGCGCAATGGTGTATCCCGCAGGGCATGAAGCATATTCAAATGAAAGCTGTTCCAGTTGTCATGTGCTGCCAAAGGAATAACAAACAGGTTAATTACGCGGGTCTCGATATGGCAGTGTGCCGCCTGCTCGAGCTCCGCGCTGTAAAAAAAACATCTTCAAAAAGGAGAAGAAAATGTCCAAGAAATTTCAAATGTTGTTTGGCTTGATTTTGGTGTTCAGCATGGTGATGAGCGCGTGCGGCGCGCCCGCCGCTGAACCTGCCGCAGAAGCGGAAGCCCCTGTTGCCGAAGCGACCGAAGCCCCGGTTGCGGCGACCGAAGCGCCGGTTGTGGAAGTTGCCCCCGACGCGCAAGCGCTCTTTACCGAACTGTTCGCCAGCCTGCCCGCCGATAAGGGCTTTGGCTCTGTCAAGCCTGCCGCGCTCAGCGAAGAGATGGTGGATAAAGCCCCCTTCATTCTTGATGTGCGCGAAGCCGCCGAAGTGGAAAAAGACGGATACATCGAAGGCTCGGTGAATATCCCCGTGCGCGAAGCGCTCAACAATCTCGATAAACTTCCCGCGCTCGATGAGCCCATCGTGGTCACCTGCGCTTCCGGTCATCGCGGCGGCATGGTGATGGCAGCCCTCAGACTGCTGGGATACACCAATGTCCGCAATCTTGCTGGAGGCTTGAACGCATGGAAGAAAGCCGAACTGCCCGTCGTCACCGGCTCCATGCCCGAAGCGCCCGCCGTCCTCAACAGCGCGGCGATTGTTGAAGACGAAGCGTTGTTCAACATGCTCAACGATTTCCTCTCCAACCTGCCGGAAGGCTTCTATGCCATCAAATCCGACAAGTTGAACGAAGAGCTTGTGGCTGGCACGGCAATGACCATCATTGACGTCCGCACCCCCGCCGAGTGGAACAAAGACGGCTACATCGAAGGCTCCATTAACATCCCGTTCAGCGACTTCTTCGCCAACCTCGATAAAATCCCCGCGGATAAAAACGCGAAGATTCTCGTCCTGTGCGCTTCCGGTCATCGCGGCTCAATGGTGATGATGGCGCTGCGCCTGATGGGCTACACGGACGTCATCAACCTCAACGGCGGCTTGAACGGCTGGAAAGCCGCGGGCTTCCCTGTGGCTGGCTTGGTCAGCGAGATGGCGGAGTTTATCGCCACCCTGCCGGTGGACGCGGGCTATTACAGCATCAAGAGCGACAAACTCAATGAAATGCTGGTGGACCAGACCCCGTTTATTGTGGACGTGCGCGAACCCGCCGAAATCGAATCTAACGGCTACATCACCGGCGCGGTCAATATCCCCATCCGCGAGCTGCTTAAGAATTTGGATAAACTCCCCGGAAAAGACGAGCAAATCATCATCACCTGCGCTTCCGGTCATCGCGGCGCGCTGGGCATGATGGCGCTGCGCCTGTTGGGTTACACCAATGTCGTCAACCTCAACGGCGGCATGAACGGCTGGATTAAGGCTGGCTTTGCGGTGGAAACCGGCGCGCCCGCCGCCCCCGTTGCTGGAACCGCCCCCGAAGTGGACGCGGACAAACTCGCCGCGCTGGACGCTTACCTGAGCGGATTGCCCGAAGGATTTGGCGCGGTCAAAGCACCCGACTTCAACACGGAACTTGCGAGCGGAAATGTGCCATTCATGCTCGATGTTCGCTCACAGAAAGAGTGGGACGAAGTTGGTCACATTGAAGGTTCTGTCAATATCCCCGTTGTGGAACTGCCTGCCCGCCTCGCCGAACTGCCCGCCGATAAAGCCGCCCCAATCGTTGTGTTGTGCGCTTCCGGTCATCGCGGCGCAATGGCGCAAATGTACCTGCAATTCCTCGGCTATACCAACATCCGCAACCTGAACGGCGGATTGAATGCTTGGATTGCCGCCGAACTGCCCGTTGTGAAATAACTTGCTGCGACCTGACAGGTCCCTTCTATGGCCTGTCAGGTCTTTTTTTTTTGCCAAAGTAAAAACAGGAGGATACTCACTACCAAAAAATCAAGGAAGTACTTATGTTAATCAAAGAAACCTATTACAATGGCTTATACAGAAAAACGGAGCGCAAAATGATTGAACTTTCCTCCCTGCGGGTGTTTCTTGCGGCTGCGGAAGAGAATAATTTTTCCCAAGCGGCAAAACGGTTGCACATGTCGCAATCCGCCGTCAGCCAGCATATTCAAGCCATCGAAAAAGCGTACAACGTATCTCTCTTTGTGCGGCGCGGACGTTCGATTGCGTTAAGCGAAGCGGGTGAAGCATTGCTGCCGATGGTGCGGGAGACGCTGCGCTCCGTCCGCTTTTTGGAAGACAGCCTGCACAGCATCAACAATCAAGTTGGCGGCGAATTGCTCATCGCGTGCTCCACATCCGCCGGAAAATATCTCATGCCCGCGCTGCTTTCCGCGTTTCAGGAAAAATACCCCGCTGTGCGTCCGCGCGTAAAAGTGATGACCCGCGACAGCGTGTATGAGCGTTTGCTTTCACAAAAAATTCCAATGGGCGTGACCAGTAAAATATTTGAACACCGCGAAATTGAAAGCCATCCGCTTTTTGATGACCGCATCATCCTCATTGTTCCTGCCAACCATCCGTGGGCGCAGTATGGTCACGCCACGCCCGATGATTTGGTCGGTCAAAACATTATCATGCGCGAGGAAGTTTCCGGCACATGCGAAACCGTGATGAACGGCTTGAAAAATTTTGGCATCACGCCTGATATGCTCAACGTGACGATGGAGTTGGGCAGCTCCGACGCGATTGAAATGGCGGTGGAATGCGGCGTGGGTATTGCCTTTGTTTCGGAAATGGTCGCCGCGCGCGGACTTGCCTTTGGGCGCGTGAAAAAAGTCGAAATGGAGGGCATGGACTTGAATCGCACCGTGTATATCGCGCGGTATGTCAATCATCCGCTCAACCGCGTGCAATCGCTGTTTTGGGAATTTGCCCAAACCCAGCGCGATTATCTCAACACCGATATTTGGAAAAAACTCACCACGTTTGAAAACGTTAAATCGTTTGCAGCGTAAAAAGACAGGACGCATCCCGTCCCACTTCATTTTTTGGAGGCTTCATGCTGACACTTGCCGAAAAAATTCTGTTTGTTTTCTTCACCCTTGCGTCTTTGTACTTCACCTACAAAGGCGTAATGAAAATCGCCGCGCACATCGGCAGCGGGCAGGGAAAGATAGACTGGTCGCTCGCGCTCAAACGCATTGGCGATGTGATTCTCAAAGTCGCGCTCTTTCAGCCCGTCTTTCGCTTTCGCTTGTGGACGAGCATTTTGCACGCGCTCATCGGCTGGGGCTTTCTTTCCTTCCTGCTCATCAACCTTGCGGATTTGATTTACGCCTTCACCAATTTCAAACTGCTTGAAAACACGGGATTATTCGGCGATGCGTACCGCCTGATTGCGGATATTGCAAACGTGGCAATCATCGTTGGCATTTTGGCGATGGCGTTCCGCCGGTTTGTGCTGCGACCCGCGATTCTCTCCACCCGCGAGACGACTCTGCTCCACGAAAAAGCGCGGAAGGGAATCACCCGCGATTCAGCCATCGTGGCGGGTTTTATCTTCATCCATAACGCCGCGCGCTTCATGGGCGAATCCTTCGCGCTGGCGCTCAACGGGCGCGCAGACTCGTGGCAGCCGACCATCTCCGCCGCCTCGACTCTCTTCGCGGGGATGAATCCATCCGCGCTGGTGTTTGGCGAACATCTTGCCTTTTGGCTTTCCATCGGCGGCGTGGTGGCGTTCCTGCCTTACTTCCCATATTCCAAACATATTCACCTGTTCTTCGCGCCGATTAACTTCGCCCTGAAGCCGGAGAGAAAATCCATCGGGCAGTTGAGTTACATCAACCTCGACGACCAAAGCATCGAACAGTTTGGCGCGGCAAAGATGAAAGACTTGGGCTGGGAACAAATTATGGACAGCTACGCCTGTATCATGTGTTTTCGCTGTCAGGAAGTTTGCCCCGCGTATAACACCGGAAAAATCCTCTCGCCCGCTGCGCTGGAAATCAACAAACGTTATCATTTGAATTACGGCGGCACAACCGATGTTGAACTGAAAGAATTGATTAGCGAAGAAGCGGTTTGGGCGTGTACCTCGTGCGGCGCGTGCGTGGATATTTGCCCCGTCGGCAACGAGCCGATGCGCGATATTCTCGACATCCGCCGCAACCTTTCGATGATGGAAAGCGCCTTCCCCAAGCAGTTGGAATCCGCGTTCAAGGGCATGGAACGCAACATGAACCCGTGGAACATCTCGCAGGCGGACAGAATGAAGTGGGCGGCGGGCTTGAACGTGCCGACCATTGAGCAAAACCCCGAACCGGAGATTTTATGGTGGGTGGGCTGCGCCCCCGCAACAGATTCGCGCGCGCAAAAAACCGCGCAAGCCTTTGCAAAAATTTTGCAAGCGGCGGGCGTGAATTACGCCGTGCTGGGCAAGAACGAAGCCTGCACAGGCGATTCCGCAAGACGCGCCGGGCGCGAAGACATCTTCTTTGGGCTGGCTTCGCAAAACGTGGAAATCTTAAACGAAGTCGCGCCGAAACGAATCGTCACCACCTGCCCGCATTGTTTACACACCATCAAAAATGAATATCCAGCCTTTGGCGGAAATTACGAAGTGATTCACCATACGCAGTTGATTAATGAACTGGTTGGGGCGGGGAAGATTCAGTTATCAGTGGACAGTGAAAAGTATTCCGTGACCTTCCACGACCCGTGCTATTTGGGACGCCACAACAAGGAAGTGGACGCGCCGCGCGATGCGCTTAAATCCGCCGGGGCGGTGACGATTGAAATGCCGCGCAACTCCGCCAAGTCGTTCTGCTGCGGCGCGGGCGGCGCGCAAATGTGGAAGGAAGAAGAAGCAGGCACAGCCCGTGTGAATGTGACGCGCTTTGCGGAGGCAAAATCCACCGGCGCGGATACGGTCGCCGTCGGCTGTCCCTTCTGTTTGACGATGATGACCGACGCGGCAAAAGGCGAAGACAGCAAGATACAGGTCAAAGATGTCGCCGAGATTGTCGCGGAGCGCATGAAATAATTTGCATTCAAATCTTCCGAAGATGGTATTTTGCCGCCTTCGGAAGATTTCTTGAATAAAGTATGAGAACGTTTTTGCAGGATGTCGAAAGAAAAATAAAAATACCCGCGCAAATGAAGATGCAGCAAAGAGTTCAATATGCCGCTTGTTTCTTTGATTTATGTCAGCTACGCCACCAGAAAAATGTCTGCGAAAGATTTGCTGAAAATTCTTGAAGTTGCCCGTGAACGCAATGCCAAAGAGGGAATTACCGGAATGCTTTTATACCGCGACCGTTACTTCATTCAAGTGTTGGAAGGCGAAGAAGAAAATGTGGATAAAGTTTTCTCCTCCATTTCCAAAGACACGCGGCACGGAAATTTGATGCTGGTGCAAAAATCATGGATTAAGGAACGCACATTCAGCGAATGGTTCATGGGATTTACGAATCTTGATGAGGTGGATGCTTCCAAGTATCCCGGCTTGACGGATTTCCTTACCAAACCGGTAACGGACGAATACTTCACCGATGATTTGAACCGCGCCAGACGCCTTTTGCTGGCGTTCAAGGAAGGCATATATTTCTAAAAAACCCAAGTTGCTGCCCTTGCTTAATTTTTACCGCAGAGGCGCGGAAGACACGGAGAAATTCATTAAAAACGCTGCGCCCTCTGCACATCGGCGGTTCAAAACAGGCAAAATCCTTCTTCCCTTTTGAAGGCGGCAAATTGCGTTAAAATAAGGCTGGGTTTCAACAGGCTCTATGCCATCAGCGGTATTCCCTGAAACAACGCTTTTCAGAAACTTTATGAGGAAACTGCGCGCCACATTTGCGGATGAAATACATTCTTTCAATTATTGTTTTGCTGTTTCTTGCTTCCTGCGCGGAGACTGCGCCATTGCCAGCGGCGGGTTCCACACCCGCTTCTGTTGCAGCCAGCCCCATCCCCACACAGACTTTATTCTTTACGCCTGAGGTTTACTTTTTTTCAAGCGCCACGCCTTCGGCAACCCCTGTTCCCATCACCAGCGGGGATGTGAAGTTTTTGCAGGCTTTTTCCGCAAACCCGGCTTATTGGGATGTGCTTCCGACGTCTGTCACAGCCGCGCAGTTGAATCAATTTGTGGCTGAACTCGAGGGAATGAACGTCACGCGCGCGTATCAAAAAGTGATGAACGGGTTTGTGCGCGGCGCGGTGGAGCAGGAAGGCGGGCAGGTTTTCGACGCGCTGCTTCCCGCTGAAATTTTCAACGGCAAACTGCGCCCGCTGAAAGTGAAAAACGTTCAGCAGATTCCGGTTATTTCAAGCCACGCCGTGCTGCTCGAAGATTACTTTGAATTGAATTTTCCCAAAGAATATCAAAACTGGCTCATGCTTGGCGCGCCCGCGCATGATTTGAAATACGCCGCAGTTATTACAGTGACATGGATAACCAAATTTGGTCCGCTGCGGGTCAGTTACCTCCTCTCCGGTAAGTACATTGTGGATTCGGAAAAATACCCCAATCAACTTGAGTTTATAAAAATCTGCATGTTTGAGCAAACCATTCCGCATTATTCCCACTTGCAGAAATTGATTGATAACTGGTATCCCGCGCCGATTGTCAGCGTCTCCGGCGCGCTGCCCGGCGGAAAGAGCGGGGAAATGAAAAGCGACGCTTTCGGCTGGACGCCGATGCGCGACTTTACCGCCGCGCAGTTGGATGTGTTAAGTGAAATCAGCGGACAGGTTAACGGCATGGCAATTGAATCGCCTGAGAGTTTGGCGCAAATTCAAGCGGCATTTGACAAAGCCTTTGTGCCGGTGCATTGCGTCAAATCTGTGTTTGAATAACTTTTTCGGTCATTGACCGCCGACTGCCGACAGCAAAAAGCCCGCGTTTGTCTGTGTTTTATTTGCGCTTAAAAACAAACCCACCCGCGAAAGTTAATTTCGGGGCGGGTTTGTTTTTATTAAACGGTGAGTAACTGCGGCTGCTTTTGCAAACTTGCCTGCATGGACCAGGGACCCGTCCATGTAACGGTGACGGGCAGCAACTTTCCGCGCAGGTCTTCTTCGCTTTCCACAAAGACCAGTTTATTGGTGGGGGTGCGTCCCTTCCAGCGGTTTTTTACTTTTTCTTCAAACAACACTTCCACTGTTGCGCCGAGATATTTTTTATTAATCTCTCCGGCGACTTGCTCCTGCAACTCTTCCAACATGCGGAAGCGGCGCATCTTTTCTTCTTCGTTGACATCATCCACCATGCGGCGGGTGGCGACTGTTCCTTCGCGCGGGGAATAACGGGCAAGGTGCGCCACGTCCAATTTCAAATCCGCCAACACTTGATAGGTTTGCATGAATTGCGCTTCGGTTTCGCCGGGGAAGCCGACGATGATATCTGTGGCAATTGAGCAGCCGGGGATTCTCTCGCGGATTTTTGCCACAAGGTCGCGGAAATTTTGCTGGGTGTATCCGCGCTTCATATTTTCAAGGACTTGGTCATCCCCGGCTTGGATGGGCAATTCGATGTGCGGCATGACGCGCGGCAGTTCGGCAATGGCTTGAATCAAATCATCATCGAAGTAATTTGGGTGCGAAGTAAGGAAGCGGATGCGCTCGATTCCTTCCACGTCATGGATGATGCGCAGCAACTCCGCGAGGTTTGGACCGTCGGGGATGTCTTTGCCGTAGCGGTCAACAATTTGCCCGAGCAGGGTGATTTCCTTCACCCCTTGTTTTGCCAGCGAGCGCGCTTCGCTCACAATGTCGCCCACCGGGCGGGAACGCTCCACGCCGCGTTTGTAGGGAATGATGCAAAACGTGCAGGCGTGCGAGCAGCCGTACACAATCGGCACATGCGCGCTGACCAGTTTGCCGCGCTCATTAACGGGCAGAATCAACTCGTCATCCATCGTCAAAAATCGGCGGGTGGTTTCGGCGTCTTCCATTGAGCGGACTTCGCCCTGCGTTAAATGCGCGATGAGCGGTCCCGGGTCGGACGGCGGGGAGAAGACATCCACATAGGGAAGTTTTGCTTTCAGTTTTTCCGTTCCGCGCACGCCGACCAGACAGCCCATCAAGTTAATCACCAGATTGGGGTTTTTCTTTTTTAACGGCACAAGCGAAGACAAACGACCGTATGCCTTATCCTCGGCGGATTGGCGCACGACGCAGGTGTTCATTACAATCACGTCCGCTTCTTCGGCTTTGTCGGTAAATTCGTAGCCGAGATGTTCAAGCGATGAGCCAACCCGCTGCGAGTCGGCGACGTTCATTTGGCAGCCTTCTGTCCAGATATGATATTTCATGCGTACTCCTAAAACTTCGTAGAGCGGGATTATACCAAGATTGGTTGTATAATCTAAAAATGTTTGCGAGGAATAATTTGCATGAAGAGGTGAACTTATGACCGTAAAACATTCAGCCGAAGTGGAAGCCAAAAACGTGGCGGCGGGAAAAGACACAACGATTCAAGTGTTGATTTCCGCGCAAGAAGGACCAAACTTTGCCATGCGAAAATTTTCCATGCAGCCGGGCGGCGGAATGCCGCTGCACACCAACAGCGTGGAGCATGAGCAATATGTTCTGCGCGGGCGCGCGCGGATTGGAATTGGCGGGCGGGAGTATGAGGTAAAAGCGGGCGATGTGGTTTTCATCCCCGCCGGTGAAAAACATTTCTACGAAAACATCGGCGACGAGCCGTTTGAATTTTTGTGCGTCATCCCCAACAAGGAAGATAAGATTACGATTGTGGATGAGACCAGCTGTTGAAATAAAAAATCCGCGCGAATGACATGGGCGCGTGTCACTCAAAAACTTCCAGCCGCGCTTTGAGCGGCGGCTGGCGCCAGAACCAATCCATCCAGTCGGCATACTTCACGCCCTTTTGTTTTTCATTTGACCAAACGTCCGCTTTGAGGTTGTGCCTGTCGAGCCATCCGCGTTTTACAAATTTAATCGCGCCGTTCCAAAGAATCGTTCCGTCCTCGTTGTAAATTGTCAAGACGTGACCGTCCTTCAAAAAGAACGGCTGCGTATTGCCTTCAAACTGAAAAGCAAAGGCAATGCGCCCCTCCCAGCCCTGCTCCCAATACGCTTCAAGATGACCTTCGATGATTCTCATTCTTTTTGCGCGGACATCAAAAACACGGGGAAGGATTTTTCCGCGTCGCCAATTTTCTTTTTGATTTTTGCCCGTTCGTCAAAATACGTCATGTCCAATTCTCCAACGTTTCTTTGACCTTCGCCAAAAACCAATCCGCCGACGCGCCGTCGAGGATGCGATGGTCGAAGACGAAGGAGAGATACACCATCGGGCGGATGGCGATGGCGTCGTTAATTACGACGACCCGTTTTTGCATGGCGCCGACTCCCAAGATTCCGCATTGCGGCTGATTGATGACGGGGAAGGCGAAAAGCGAGCCGCTGATTCCGTGATTGGTGAGCGTGAACGTGCCGCCCTTCACTTCGTCGGGCTGAAGTTTGCGCGCGCGGGCGCGGTTGGCGAGGTCGTTCACGCTGCGCGCCATCGCCAGCAGGGAGAGATTATCCGCCCCTTTGATGACGGGGACGATGAGTCCGTCTTCGCCGAGCGAGGTTGCCATGCCGAGATTGACCGCGCGATGAATGATGACGCCTTCGTCGCTCCACGAGGAATTGACGATGGGGTAGGCTTTCAGCCCGGCGACAATCGCCATCATAAAGTAGGCGGTGAAGGTGAGGTTCACGCCGTCCCGTTCAAACGCGGCTTTGTTGGCGGCGCGGTGTTGGATGACCCGGCTCATGTCCGCTTCCATCACGGTTAAGACGTGCGGCGAAGTATGCTTCGATTCCACCATGTGCGCGGCAATGGATTTGCGGATGGGGGTGTGTTTGACGAGAACGTCGGTGGGGGAGACTGATTGGTAATTGGTAATTGGTGATTGGGAATTGGTGATTGGTGATTGGACGGCGCTTTCGACCTTTGCGGGTTTCTTTTCCACAAACGCCAGCACGTCGTTTTTGGTGATGCGCCCGTTCAGCCCCGTGCCTTTGACTTGCGCGAGGTCAATTCCATGCTCCGCCGCGATTTTTGCCACAACCGGGGAGATGAAACCGAGGTCTGTTGCAGGTTGCAAGTTTGAAGGTTTGAAGGTTGCAGGTTCATTAGCTGTTTCTCCACTGGATACTGGCTCACTGTCCACTGGTTTACTGGCTACTTCCCCACTATCCACCGCCTCCCCCGCCTTGCCAATCACCGCCAGCAGTTCGCCGACTTTTGCGGGCGAGCCTTCCTGCGCGACGATTTGCAGAATCACGCCCGAAGCCGGGGCGGGGATTTCGGTATCCACTTTATCCGTGTTCACTTCAAGCAGCGGCTCCAACTCATTCACAGAGTCGCCGACTTGTTTGAGCCATTTCGTCACGGTGACTTCATCCACGCCTTCGCCGAGACGGGGGACAAATACTTTGGTAGCCAT
>DAOTZP010000008.1:0-7697 GCA_034434265.1 Anaerolineales bacterium
CGCAGAGGCGCGGAGGACACGGAGAAATTCATTAAAAACGCTGCGCCCTCTGCACATCGGCGGTTCAAAACAGGCAACATCCTTCTTCCCTTTTGAAAGCGACAACTTGCGTTATTTATCTATTTCTCCACCCCGCCGTTGTATTTGTTCATCGCCTTGTTCAAGCCCTCCATGACAAAGGTTAAAGCGGCGTCGGCGGCGCGGTTCAACATTTCCGGAAGAATTTTTTGCTCCTCTTTGGAAAATTCCTGCAAAACGTAGGCGGCTGGGTCCATTCTGCCGGGGGGGCGGCCAATGCCCAGCCGAAGGCGCGGAAACTCCTTTGTGCCGAGATGTTCAATGGTGGAAGCCATGCCGCGCTGCCCGCCGGGCCCGCCGCCCGGGCGAATGCGAATTGTGCCGAAGGGAATATCCATGTCATCATGCGCGACAATTAAATTCTCAACAGGGATTTTGTAAAACTTAAACAATCCCTGCACGGATTGACCTGAAAGATTCATATACGTTTGCGGTTTGGCAAGAATCAATTTTCGGTCCTGGTACATAACATCGGTGACAATGGCTTTGGACTGCACTTTGAGTTTTTGCGCGTTAAGACGCACCGCGAGGCGGTCAATGAGCATAAATCCAATGTTGTGGCGGGTGTCTTTATATTCACGTCCCGGGTTGCCGAGACCGATAAGAAGAAAAGTTTGAGACATATTGAAAAGTTATTGTTTGCGGAATCGCAAAACAAGGGAGAAAAAAATAAACAGGATAAGCGCAAGAAAGCCGCCGCGGGCGAGGTATTCAAGAATGGAAGGCGGGTTCAAGGCTGCGGGGTTGGGCGGCAAAGGCACAGGGGTGAAAAAAATTTGTGTTGCAGGAATCGGCTCGCGGGTTGTTAAATCTGCGGTGGCGGCGGGGGGGGATTGTTCCGCCTGCGGTTCCAAAGTTGAGGTGGGAAGCGGTTCGTCGTTGCGAATTTTCAAATCCGCCACAGTGCCATCCTGCACAGTTCCATCGGTAAAAAAAATCCGCAATGTTAAAACATAATCGCCATCGGTGACGAGCGTGGTATCCCACATGGCGAGGGTTTGCTCGGCTGGCGGCTGGGGAAAAGACTGCAAAGGAAACCAGCTGTTTGGGTCGGAAGCGTAGGAAAAAGCCATCTGCGCGGAAGAGAAGTTGGGCAGGTTGATGCTGCCAATAATTTGCACTTTGCCGCGCAGGGTTTCACCCGGCTGCGGTGAAAGGATGACAGGCTGCGGAGTTTGCGCGAAAAAAAGAATTGAAAGAACAATAGCAAAGTTCAACATGGCAATTGGCAAGTTTAACATGAAGAAGAAGGAGGGTCAAATATCATCGTTATTAAGAAAAAAACCCACCCGCCAAATGGGGTGGGTTTTTTTGACGCAAGTTTCAGGTTTGTTTATTTTTTATATTGACCCTCGGCAACGGGCAAGCCGTTTTCGTCAAAAATTTTATAGGTCAATTGAATTGGGAACAGTTTTGAAAACATGGCTTGCGCCGGGCAGTATTTTTCCGCCGAGAGTTCAATGGCGCGCAATACCGCTGCGGGGTCAATCTGCCTGCCGAAGACGAGGTATTCAATCACTGCGGAGGTGAATACTTTGGGGTGGTCATCGGCGCGGGTCAAGTGAATTTTGACTTGAAAATCTGTTACATCCTGTTTCTTTTTTTTCAATATGGAGATGACATCCATTGCCGTGCAGCCAGCCAGCCCCAGCGCAAGAAACTCCATCGGGCGGGCGGCGCTGTTTTCACCGCCAACCGATTCATCAGCATCAAATTTTTGCGCAAACCCGGAATCGGCTGCGCCTTCAAATGCCATTTTGCCTTTCCAGTTTAAGACGACGTCCATCAAAAAATCTCCTGTTTTAATTTTGATTAATCACATCGGGTACATATTTTTCAAGGTTGCGCATGGAGATTCCGCCAATCCATGCCAGGCGAACGTTTCCCGCGCGGTCAATGACGAAAGAGCTGGGCAGGTTCATGGTCTTAAATTCGCGCTCAGCCAGATATTCAGGGTCAAGCCAGACGGGGAAAGTCAAGCCATACTCGCGCACAAAGGGAAGCACAACTTCGCGGCTTTCCTCTTGATTAATTGCAATCAGGACAAATCCCTTGTGTTTGTATTTTTCATAGAAAGATACAAGCGTGGGCATTTCCTCTTTGCAGGGCGGGCACCAGGTTGCCCACAGGTTAACCATCACAACAACGCCGCGATAATCGCGCAGGGAAATGGGGTTGCCGTCCAAGTCATGCAGCGATAAATCGGGGGCGGGATAATTCACCGCAACCGGCACGGCGGAAAATTCGCGCGAGGCGGATGCGGTTTGGGTTTGCCCATTCAACAACAATAATACAAAAGCGATTGCCAGCAGCCCGGCGCCAACTAGAAGAAATGCAGCCAAGCGGGATGAAGGAAGCGGGATTCTTTTTGTCATAATCAGATGAAAGCGTTAAAACCCTCACGGGGTTGCAAGGGCGTTATCAGGTACAGCCGCCTGCTTCACCGCTGACAAAACCGCATTTTCCACAAGCGAGCTGTAAGAGATTGTTATAGTCCAGTCCCTTTTCGCCACACTGCGGGCAAGGGTCGCCCTGCCGCAAAGGAGGAATGACAGGCTGTGCTTGCTGAGGCTGTTCAATGCCAAGCAAAAGTTTTTCAAGCGATGAAAGTTGTTCAATTTCGGTCATATTTGTTCCACGTTGGAGTATAACGCAACAAAGGATTTTCTGTTATACTATTGTGAAAATTATCACTATAAATATAGACAATCGTCATCCAAATTCATGAGGAATGAAACTTACAAGATATTCCTTCAAGGTGCAATAATAATCGCGGAGTCAACGTATGGCAAATAAACAAAATCCTTACAAACCGATAGACCCGGAAATTGAACGGCTCGCCCATCATCACGGGGGAACGATGGAGGCGACGCTTGAAGTGTTGAAGGATGTCGAGGCGCAGCGTTCCGCGTTGAGCGCGGAGTCGCTGACCGAAATCGCGCGGGCGTTGAACGTTCCGCCGCATCACACCTACGGCATGGCGACCTTTTATTCGATGCTTTCACTGAAAGAACGCGGGAAAGTTTTGCGCGTGTGCGATGGTCCCGTGTGCTGGCTGGAAAGAGCCAGTAAGAAAAACAACCAGTCATCAATGGTCAGTGAGTGGGAGAAAAAAATCGGGGATGAGTACACGGTTGAGAGAACTTCGTGTTTAGGTTTGTGTGACCGCGCGCCTGCGGTATTGGTGGAAGATGAGCAGGCGGGTCCCGTTTCACCAAAAGACGCGAAGAAAGTATGCAAGGGCTGGCGCGGAGTCCTGACCGATTATTCCAAACCGCGCAAAGGCGAAGTCCGCGTGATGATGTCATTGGCGGGAAAGATTAACCCCGACTCGGTTGAGGACGCGCTCGCCAATGGCGTGTATGACGGACTTAAGTCCGCTTTACAGAAGACGTCCGAAGAAGTTCTGGCGGAAGTGGAATCTTCCGGCTTGCAGGGGCGCGGCGGCGCAGGATTTCCCGTCGGGCGGAAGTGGCGCTTCGTGGCGAATGAGAAACGCACACCGCGATACATCATCTGTAACGCGGATGAGTCCGAGCCGCTGATTTTCAAAGATAGAGTTTTGATTGACGCCAACCCGCATCAACTGCTCGAAGGGATGACGATTGCGGGGTACGCGTGCGGCGCGGCTGAGGCGTGGATTTATATTCGAGGCGAATATGAGTCGCAAGCCCGTAGACTCGAATCCGCGATTAATCAAGCCATGCAGAAAAATCTTTTGGGTGAGAATATTTTGGGGAGCGGATTCAACTTCGACATCCATGTTCATCGCGGCGCGGGCGCATACATCTGCGGCGAAGAGACGGCATTAATCGAATCGCTTGAAGGGAAGCGCGGCGAACCGCGTCTGCGTCCGCCCTTCCCGCCGCAATATGGTTTTCGCGGACAGCCAACTTCGGTGAATAACGTTGAGTCATTTTGCGCCGTTCCGCATATCTTAAAACACGGCGCGGAATGGTGGAAATCGCTCACGGACTATACAACGCCCGGAACAAAAATGTACATGGTTCTCGGTCATGTAAAAAAACCGGGATTGTTTGAAGCGCCGTTTGGCTTGACGCTGCGCGAGATTATCAAGAAATTCGGCGGCGGGATGAAGGAAGGCTCGAAGTTTCAATTTGCATTATGCGGCGGCGCAGCGGGGACGATTGTAGATAAATCCATGCTCGACGTGCCGATTGATTTCGCGTCATCGCAAAAAGGAATCTCGCTCGGCGCGGGTTCGTTTTTGATTTGCGACCAGAGCGTTTCGCCTGTGAATTTTTTGCGCGAGTTGTTGCATTTCTTCGCGGTGGAATCGTGCGGCAAGTGTACGCCCTGCCGCGTGGGAACTTGGCGCTCGCTGGAAATTTTGAATCGCATGGCGGTGGGTAAAGGTCAAACAGGCGACACAAACGAATTAATTGCGCTGGCGGATTTAATGCGCGATTCGTCATTCTGCGGGCTGGGACAATGCGTGGGAATTCCGATGAAGTCGGTGATGACGCATTTTGAAGCGGAGTTTGTGAGAGCGGAGATTGGAGATTAGCGATTGGGAATTGGCGGTTGGAGAGTCAATCTCTAATCTCCAATTACCAATCACCGATAGAGGTGATTATGCTGAACATAAAAATCAACGGAAAAGCAATCCAAGCGGAAGCAGGCAAGACGGTTTTGCAAGTTGCGAAAGAACACGGCGTTCACATTCCAACATTGTGCTACCACAAAGACTTGTCGCCGACGGGCAACTGCCGCATGTGCGTAGTGGAGGTGAAGGGCGGACGGTTTTTGCAAGCCGCGTGTGTGACTCCGATTTGGGAGGGGATGGAAATTGAGACGGACAGCGAGAAGGTGGTCAAAGACCGCAAGATGACGCTGGAACTCATGCTGGCGAATCATCCTGTGGATTGTATGACCTGCGATGTGGCGGGCGAATGCGAACTGCAAGACCTTGCGTATGAATATCAGGCGCAAGTCCCCGCGTGGGGAACGAAAGGCGCGCGCTATCCAGTGGATAGCGACCCGAATCCTTTCATCCGCGTGGATATGAATAAATGTATCCTGTGCCGCCGCTGTGTGCTGGCGTGTGATGAAATTCAAGGGCGGCAGGTGTGGGGCGTCGCCAAGCGCGGATTTGATGAAGTCATCGTGGCGGGCGCGGGGACGACCATGCTCGAAGCGCGCTGCGAGTCGTGCGGGCAGTGCGTGGCGTATTGTCCGACAGGCGCGCTCTCGAATAAATTGAATTATGGCATGGCGCGCGCGCATCAAGTCAAGAAGGTGACGACGACCTGCGCGTACTGCGGAGTTGGATGCCAGTTTGATTTGTTGGTGAAGAATAACAAAGTCATCGGCGTATCTTCAAACCCGAATGCGCCTGTGAATGGAATGGCGCTATGCGTGAAAGGCAGATACGCTTACGATTACATCCATCATCTCGACAGGCTATTGAAACCGCGTGTGAGGAAGTATCTGCTTGATGGGGCAACCAAGCCCGAAGGGAATCTCGACGCGAAGAATCAAAATCCAAGTTGGGGATGGGTCGAGGTCGAATGGGACGTCGCGTTGAATCTCGCCGCGCAGAAAATCAGCGCGACGCAGAAAAACTTCGGCGCGAATTCCATCGGCGTGTTGACATCCGCCAAATGTTTGAACGAAGAAAATTATCTGATGAACAAATTTGCGCGGCAGGTCTTGGGGACGAACAACATAGACCACTGCGCGCGTCTCTGACACTCCAGCACTGTGGCAGGTCTTGCCACTTCCTTCGGTTCTGGAGCGATGTCCAACAGCATGGACGACGTTGCCGCAAAAGCGGAATTGTTCTTTATCATCGGTTCAAATACCACCGAGCAGCATCCCGTATTTGGGACCATGCTCCGCCGCGCGATTCGCAAACGCGGGGCAAAACTCATCGTCGCCGACCCGCGCAGAATTGACATCGTGGAATTGGCGACTCTGCACCTGCGTCAGAAGCCGGGCACCGACATTGCGCTGCTCAACGGCTTGATGTATCTCATCATCGAAAACGGCTGGGAAGATAAAGCCTTCATCGCAGAACGCTGCGAAGATTATGACGAGTTCAAGAAAACCGTCATGCAATATCCGCCCGAAAAAGTCAGCGGGATAACAGGCATTCCCGTTGAGCAGTTGCGCGAAGCCGCGCGGCTGATGGGCGAGAATCGTCCAATGGCGGTGATGTGGGCAATGGGCATTACGCAGCACATCACGGGCGTGCGCAACGTGATGGATTTGGCGAACCTGCAAATGCTGCTCGGCAACATGGGCAAGCCCGGCGGCGGAGTCAACCCACTGCGCGGACAAAACAACGTGCAAGGCGCGTGCGACATGGGCGGGCTGCCGAATGTGTACCCCGCGTATCAGCCCGTCACAAATGAAGACGCCGCCAAAAAGTTTGAAGCGGCGTGGGGCGCAACCTCCGACCTCAAAGTCGGCATGACCGTCACGCAGATGATGCCCGGCATTCTTGAAGGCAAAATCAAAGCGCTGTATATTTTGGGCGAAGACCCCGCCGTCTCCGACCCGGACAGCGCGCACATCCGTCACTGTCTCGAACATCTCGACTTCTTCCTCTTGCAGGAAATCTTCCCGTCCGAGACTTCCAAATTCGCGGATATTCTGCTGCCAGGCGTTTCATTCGCGGAGAAGACAGGCACGTTCACCAACACCGAAAGGCGCGTGCAGATGGTTCATCAGGCGATACCTCCGCTGGGCGATGCCAAGCCGGATTGGTGGATTACTGCTGAAATCGCAAAGCGTGTTTTACTTCATAATTCAGAATTCAGAATTCTGAATTTGGACGCGCCTTACGCAAAATGGGATTATAAGAATACATCTGAAATTATGGATGAAATCAACGCGCTGACTCCTTCCTACGCAGGGATTACGCACGCGCGGCTGGAAGCCGGTGAACGGCTGCAATGGCCCTGCCCGACGAAAGAGCATCCCGGCACGCCGATTCTTCACACCAAAGCCTTCGCGCGCGGAAAAGGAAAATTCATGCCGATTGATTTTGTCCCCGCGCCCGAACTACCCGACGACGAGTTCCCGTTTATTTTGAGCACGGGCCGCGTGCTGTATCACTGGCACAGCGGCAACATGACCCGCCGTTCAAAAGGCATTATGCAGGTCTATGGACAGGCGCTGGTGGAAATCAACCCCAATGACGCAGCGGCATTAGGCGTGAACGGCAGGAGAACTTTACGCATTACTTCGCGGCGCGGCGCCATCGAAGCCGAAGCGTGGGTGACGGATAGAGTCCCGCCCGGCGTGGTGTACGCGAACTTCCACTTCCCCGAAAACTCCGCCAACGAGTTGACCATCGCCGAACTCGACCCAACCTCAAAAATTCCATCGTATAAAGTGTGCGCGGTGAAAGTGGAATTGGTAAAGTAAAAAGATACAAAAGACCCATCCTTCATCAGGGTGGGTCAATTTATTTCGCGCAAGCAAGTTGCAGCAACGCAAAAGCACGGCTATAAAAAAACACCCCCGTGCAACAGGGGGGTGAAGGGGCAATATACGCCCGCTTTGTGCTGGGGACAATGGATTCGAACCACTACTAACTGATCCAGAGTCAGTCGTCCTGCCATTAGACGAGTCCCCAAAGACAAGCAAAC
>DAOTZP010000009.1:0-7801 GCA_034434265.1 Anaerolineales bacterium
CGGGCGGGGGCGGAATGGCAAGCCCGGTCAGCACATCTTCGGGCGGGCAGACTCGCGGACTCCCCGGCGCGGACTTTGCCGCATCCATGGTGACGGGCGTGCAAACCTTCTCGCAAAATGTGGTTGGCAACATCAACACATTTACCGAAAAAATCACAGGAAAAACAAACCCCATGCCCAAGACTTCCGGCGGCGGAGGAGGCGGAGGTCGTTCATGCGCGTGCGCTTGCGCGTGCGCGGGCTGCGCGTGTGCGTGCGCGGGCGGCGGGCGGTAAGAGCCGGTATCTGTATTCGGTATTCGGTATTCGGTATTCGGTATTCGGTATTCAGTTTAGAGGAGAGTTTGAAGATGAACTTATTTAATGGTGTGTTCAATCGTCAGTCGTCAATCGAAAATCCCAAACCGGGGTTGTATCATTACGTCCGCGAGGAAGCGCATGAAAAATCACGCATTCATTTGCGGGTTGACGCGGATGGTTGCGGAACATTGATTGTGAATGCAAGCAATGTCATGCATCTCAACCCAACCGCCGCGTTGATGGCATATTTGATTTTGGAAAATGTGGAAGAAAAACAGGCGGTCAAAGCCATTCAAAAGCAATACCGCGTTTCGCAAACACAAGCGCGGAACGATATTTCTGAATTCAGATTGCAGATTTCAGAATTAATACGCCCCGACGGCGCCTGCCCCGTTCACGAACTGGATTTGGAAACCGTCATGCCGTTTAGCGCAAGACCTTCCGCGCCCTACCGCATGGATTTGGCAATCACCTACCGCTGCAACAACGACTGCTCGCACTGCTACAACGCCCGCGAGCGCAACTTCCCCGAACTGGATACAAACCAGTGGAAGTTGATTTTGGATAAATTATGGGAACTCGGCGTGCCGCACATTGTCTTCACTGGCGGCGAAGCAACCTTAAGAAACGACCTGCCCGAACTGATTCGCCACGCGGAAAACAACGGTCAGATTACAGGGTTGAATACCAACGCGCGGAGATTGTCCGATATGAGGTATGTGGAGCAACTCGTCCAAGCCGGACTTGACCATGTTCAAATTACGGTTGAATCCTGCGACGAGCAAATTCACGACATGATGATGAGGGCAAAAGGCGCGTTCAAGCAAACCATTCAAGGCTTGCGGAATGCGCTGCAAAGCAAACTGTATGTGATGACAAACACCACCATGCTGCGAACCAACGTCCACACCATTCCCGAAACGCTGGACTTTCTTGCAGACGTGGGCGTGCCGACCATTGGACTGAACGCGCTGATTTATTCCGGTCACGGGCTGACCGTAGGAACAGGTTTGCGTGAAAACGAATTGCAGCCCATTCTCAATGTAGCGGTGCAAAAAACCTCGCAGCGCGGACAAAAGTTGATTTGGTACACCCCCACGCAATACTGTAATTTTGACCCCACCAAAAGCAATTTGGGCGTAAAAGGCTGCACGGCGGCGTTATACAGCATGTGCATTGAATCCAACGGCAATGTGCTGCCCTGCCAATCCTATTACACTCCGCTGGGAAACTTCCTCACCGACGATTGGGATTCGATTTGGAATCACAAACTCTCGGTGCGATTGCGCGAAAGACAAAACCTGCCCTTCAAATGCGAAACCTGCTCGCTGGTGGCGGAATGCGGCGGCGGATGTCCGTTAAAGTTTGAAAATTTGAAAACCGAAAACTTTGCAGGCTATCCGCTCCCGACTCTTTAATCCTCCCATTAAAAGGAGTTATGCCCAAGAAACTCGAATTGCCGATAACCAATTACAAAAATGGAAATCGCCTACCTGCTCGCCTTCCCCGATGCCAATAACGCAAAGTCGCCCATGCCCGAAAAATTCAAAGGGCTGAAAGACGCGCCATACTTTGAACCGGTTGACATTGACCTTGTGACATTCCTGCTGCTCATCGGCGACTGGTACACCGCCAAACTGTACCAAGCCATTCAATCGGAACTGTACTTGAAAGATTGGAAGGAAAGCGTAAAAGCAAAACTCGATAATCTTGAAAATATTGTCGAAACCATCAAAGACAACTTCACCGTCTCATTTGAAAATCTCATGGATAAATTGCAACTCATCGGCTGGGTATTGCTGCTCATCGGCTATCTATATTTATACTTCCTCGACGCAGGCTGGATTGAATTCCCATAAGGAGAATGTATGAATCTCTTTCATCAACTCAAAAACTTTTTTGGCAATGTCACGCCGCTGCCCGAAGGCACGCATCATCTTCAATCACAAACGGAGAACAAGCCGTACCGTCTTCACCTGCGGCTGAACAAAGACGGCAGCGGGCTGCTCATCCTCAACGCCGCCACTGTGTTACAGCTCAACCCCACCGCCGCCGAGTATGCCTACCACTTCATCAAAGGCACGGAACGTGAAGAAGCCGCAAAGCAAATTGCAAAACGCTATCGGGTGAATAAACAAACCGCGCTCGCGGATTTTGATTCTTTTGTGGAGCGGATTCAAACCCTCGTGCAGACTCCCGACCTTGACCCCGCGTCTTTTCTCGACTTCGAGCGGGCAGCGCCCCACACAACCGATTCCATCCTGCGGCTGGATTGCGCCCTCACCTACCGCCTGCCCGATTCAACGCAAGACCGCTACGCCCCCGCCAAACGAGTGGAAAGAGAACTCACCACCGAAGAGTGGAAAAAAATCATGGACAAGGCTTGGGCGGCGGGCGTTCCGCACATTGTCTTCACCGGCGGCGAACCCACCCTGCGCGATGACTTGATGATGCTCATTGAACACGCCGAAAAGAACGGACAGGTCTGCGGCTTGCTGACTGATGGAATCAAACTGGCGGATAAAAACTACCTGCAAATGCTCCTGCAAACCGGTCTCGACCATGTGATGTTGATTTTGCAGCCCTACGAGCCAAAGCGCTGGCAGGCAATTGAAAACATCCTCCCACAGGATTTGTTCCTCACCGTGCATCTTACGCTGGATAAAAACAACGCCGCCCGCGCACAAGCCATTTTGCAAAAACTGGCGGAACTCGGCGTGCAAAACATCTCGCTCAGCGCGGCGGAAAATTCGCTCACCGATGAACTGCTTGAACTGCAAAGCCATGCCGCGTTTCTTGGTCTCACGCTGCGCTGGGATTTGCCCGTGCCTTACTCTTCCTCCAATCCCGTTGCGTTTGAAATTGAGGATGAGGAAATCCCCGACGGCGCGGGAAAAACATGGATGTATGTTGAACCCGATGGCGATGTGCTCCCCGCGCAAGGAGAAGCTGATAAAATTCTCGGCAACCTTTTGCGCGATGAATGGGAAACCATTCGTCGGGAGAATTGATGAACCAGCCCAAAAAACATTTCCTTTTCCTTGTTCCCTTTTTGCTTTTCTCGTTTGCCTGTGTGACGTTTATGGGCAAGCCGCAAGAGCAGATACCCCAGCCTGCGGCGCCGAATAGTTCGCCAAACGGGCAGGAACTGCCCGAAGAAACAACCGCGCCTGCCGCTTTGTGTCCCGCTGTGACAAAGCAAATCATGACATCCGCGCTTGCCGAAAGCGGCGAGGAGGGCGGAACATTGGAGGAGGAACTTTACCTCGTCACATATTACGTTTCTGACAATGAAATTTACGACCCGTATTACGAAGATGCGGGCAAGGAATTTACACAATACCAGCAGGATGAAGAAACCCATCAATGGGTTTGGAATTTTTTCACCGCGCTCATTCCCCTTGAATGGCGCGGCGATATTGGCGAATATTCCATCATCACCGACGGCGCGGATGGCACGCTTGCCGCCGTAACCCAAACAATGGACGACCCAGCCCTGTGGGGGCTGGAAGTGGACATCGCCGACGTTGAAGATACATACAGCCTGACGTTTACGCTGATTCACGAATTTGGACATTTGCTTACGCTGGGACCTTCGCAAGTGCCGCCCAGCCTTGCGGTGTTTAACAACCCGGATGATGAAGATATTTATTTCAGCGAACTTTCCAAATGCCCCAACTACTTCCCCGGCGAAGGCTGCGCGAACAAAAATTCATACATCAACGCTTACTTTAATGAATTTTGGGCGGATATTCACGGGGAATGGAATCAAATCAACCTCGAAGAGGATGAAGATTTATACTACGAAAAACTCGACGAGTTTTATTCCAAGTACGAAGACCGCTTTGTCACTGATTACGCCGCAACAAACCCCGAAGAGGACATCGCCGAAACATGGTCCTTTTTTGTCATTGAAGAAAAACCGCAAGGCAACACCATTGCCAACCAAAAAATTCTTTTCTTTTATCAATATCCCGAACTAATTGCGCTGCGCGAACAAATCCGCGCCAACTTTTGCCAGCTGCTTGAAGAATAAATCATGAACAGCCTTCCCATTCCCGAATCGTACTGGGTCATTCCGGACCAATTTCTTGCGGGGCAATACCCGACATTAAACGAAACCATTGCCCGCCAAAGACTGGAAAGTTTTCTCAAAGCGGGCATCACCGATTTTATTGATTTAACCCAGCCGCACGAGCTTGTTCCCTACGAGCCGCTGCTTAAAGAACTTGCGGCATTGTATGAGTTGCAAGCCAGCTACACGCGCATCCCCATTCGGGATGGCGGCATTCCCAAACAGGAAACCATGCTCGAAATTTTAGATGCGATAGACGCATCCATCAAGCGCAACCGCAAAGTATATGTTCACTGCTGGGGCGGCATTGGGCGCACCGGCACGGTTGTGGGCTGTTACCTTGTCCGCAGCGGCGAGCAGCCCAAGAAAGCCGTCGAGCAGGTCAACCGCCTGTATCACACCCGCCCGGGCGACCTGTTCCTTCGCCGCTCGCCGGAAACAGACGAGCAAATTCAATTTATTTTGGATTGGCGCGAGCCAACGCGGTATTGCGAAGGCTGAACGCGCATCATGGACTGGCACGCCCGCTACATACAACAAGCCGCGTGGACAAAAGACTTGCGGAAATATATTTTGGAAAAAGCGGGACTCTCGCGCGCCAAACGGATTCTGGAAGTCGGCTGCGGCAGCGGGGCAATTTTGCGCGAACTCCCCAGACGTCCCGCCGCGCGTGTGGGGCTTGACCTCGACTTTTCCATGCTGTGTCAAAGCAAAACCCATGCCGCGGGCGTTTCGCTGCTCCATGCCGACGGGCATCATCTTCCGTTTGCGAATCAATCGTTTGAGATTGCCTATTGCCATTATCTTTTGCTGTGGGTGAAACATCCGTTGCGGGTGGTGAAAGAGATGGCACGGGTCAGCCGCTGTGTGATTGCCTTTGCCGAGCCGGATTATTCCAAACGGATGGACAAGCCGCATGAATTAAAACAGCTTGGCGAATTGCAAAATCAGTCGCTTGCGCTGCAAGGCGCGGATATTGCTTTTGGCTCCATGCTGGCGGAGACGTTTTTTCAGGCGGGGATAAAGATAGAGGAAACAGGCGCAATTCAACCCGAAGAAAAACCGCGCTTGTCCGGCGGGGAAAATTCGGAATGGGATGTGATGGAAGCCGACCTGCGGAGAGTCGTTTCGGGAGGGGAAATCCAAAAAATGAAAGAGCTGGATGAGCAGGCGCGTCAAAATGGCACGCGCGTTTTGCATGTTCCCACCTTTTTTGCGTGGGGTTGGAGTGATGTATAATTTTAGAAATTTTATGGAGGTCGTTTGGAACATTTACAGGAAGAACAAAGCATAACCGAGCCGCCGACGATAGAAACATCCCCCCCCGAAATTGAAACGACGGATTGGAAACGGCTTGCGTTGGATATTTTGGAAACGATTATTTTGGCGGTGATTTTGTTTTTTGGGATTAATGCGGTTTCGGCGCGCGTGCGGGTGGATGGGTTTAGTATGCGTCCCACGCTGGAACATGGCGAGTTTGTTTTGGTAAGCAAGGTGAGCTATATTCTCGGCGAAGTACAGCGCGGCGATATTATTGTCTTTCATTATCCCAGAGACCCGAAGCAGGAATTGATTAAGCGCGTCATTGGGCTGCCCGGCGACGTGGTGAAGGTGGAGGATGGCGCGGTGTTTGTCAACGGGTATGAATTGCAGGAGCCTTATATTGCCGCGCCGCCTTATTATGAAGGCAGGTGGCAGGTGCCGGAAGGGCATTTATTTGTATTGGGAGATAACCGCAACGATTCTCTTGATTCGCATTCGTGGAGTTTTTTGCCAATGGAAAACGTGGTCGGCAAAGCGGTGATGATTTATTGGCCCCCAAAAAATTGGAATTTGATTCAGCATGAAGAGTTATTAACAACGGTGAAATAATTATGTCAACGCAGGATAATGCTCAAAACAACACGCTTCCCGAAGCGTACCCGTGCGGGTACTGCCATGCCGGTTTGCTGCAGCCGCGTTTTATTACATATTTTACATGGCTTGGCGCGGAGCTGATTACCGTGCCAAATTTCCCCGCGTGGGTGTGCGATGTGTGCGGCAAACGAGAGTATGATGAAAAAGCCGTGCAATGGTTAAACATGCTGCTCAGCCCGGATGCGGGCAAACCCACGCAGCCAAAGCGTCACCGCCGCCAGCCGTTTCCGCGCCCGGATTCCAGCGCCCCGCGCCCCCACTCCGATTCATAAAAAAAAAGAGGCTGCCATGTCGTTGGATACTTCTCCGCGCACGTATCGTTTTTTGCAAGCCGATATTTTGACTTCGGGGTATCGGATTGTCGGCAAAATTCAAGTGACCAACAGCGGGGCAATGGGGACGCTGAATGACCCGACCAAATCGGCAATGGAAGTGCATGACGCGCGTATGGCGCGCAATCACATGCCCACCAAATTGGTGGACCATTTTGAAATTGTGCGGATGATGAAACCGCATATTCACGCGGTTTGCATGGCACGCAAAGAGGATTTGGGTCCGCAATCCATTGTGCGCGGCGGCTTTATCAGCATTATGGAATATCCCGTGCGGCTGACGACTTCGGAATTTGAAATTGAGGGGATTATGGAATTGCCGGGGCGGTTTGATTACACCGCGTTGATGATTGAAGGCACGCGCGAGTTTTTGCCGGTCTTTAACGCCACGCTGACTTCCATTCTAATTCCCAGCCTGCGGGTGGAAAGCGCGGGGATGTTAATCAACCGCAAGCGGGTGGATATGATGGCGCTGCTCAATCAGCGGGTGAAAGTGGAATAGAACGCGAATGCGGGAAGGGCGTTTACGTCTTTTCCAAAATCGCAACCGCGTTTTTGATTCTTTGCAGGCATTTCTCTTTGCCGATGATTTCCATGCTTTCAAACAACGGCGGGCTGACGGTTTGCCCGGTGACGGCGACGCGCAAAATTCCAAAGACCTGATTGGGTTTCAATCCGCTGGCTTCCACATACGCCCGCATGGGCGGCTCGGCGGCGGCGTGGGTAAATTCCGCCAGATTGGACAAAATCTCATACGATTTTTGCGCGATGGCGGCGGATTGTTTTGCATCCAATCCTTTGGCAATCAACTCATTGCGCGCGGGGGTGATTTCATCCTTGAAGAAAAACCCGCCAAACGGCACGCAGTCATCCAACGTGGTCAAACGCTCGCGGATGAGCGGGATGATTTTTAGCAGCACGTCATCTTTCACGCTTAACCCTTGGCGGGCAAAAAAAGGTTTGAGGCGGGCGGCTAAATCGTCCGCATTCATCAAGCGAATGTGTGTGGCGTTGAAGTGGTCCAATTTTTGAAAGTTAATTGCAGCGGGTGAAGCGGTGAGCGTATCAATGGAAAAGCGCTCAATCATTTGCGGCAAGGTCATCACGTCATCTTCCGAAACGCCCCAGCCCATCAACGCAATCCAGTTCAATACGCCTTCGGGGGTAAATCCCAAATC
>DAOTZP010000010.1:0-8914 GCA_034434265.1 Anaerolineales bacterium
GCAAGAAGGTTGAGAGCGCAAGTTACGCAACAGGGTTGAGAGCGCAAGTTACGCAAGAAGGTTGAGAGCGCAAATTACGCGGGACAAGTAAGGATATTTTGTAAAACTCCTTACTTCGGATGGCTTTGGTCTATTATAATCGGCGGCATGAATCCACTTTCTCCATCCGCGCAAAAGATACAAAATTTATTAAACGAACTTGGCTATGCTTATACCGTCGTTGAACATGCCGAATCCACGCGCACCGCGCAAGAGGCGGCGGAGCGCGCAGGCTGCGAACTGGCGCAAATTGTCAAGTCGCTTATTTTCATGGGCAAATCCGGCAAGCCTATTCTCGTTTTGACCAGCGGCGCAAACCGCGTGAACGAAAAGCAAATCAGCGAATATGCGGGGGAAAAAATCAGCCGCGCCGATGCGGATTTCGTCCGCCGTGTAACGGGCTTTGCCATTGGCGGCGTGCCTCCCATCGGTCACGCCGAAAAAATGGAAACGTACATTGACGAGGACTTTCTTCCCTATCCCACCGTTTGGGCGGCGGCGGGAACGCCAAATGCCATTTTTGAGTTGAAGACGGAAGACCTGCAAAAAATGACCGGCGGAAAAATTGTGAAAGTAAAATAAGCCAAAGACATACCAGAGGAGAAGAGCATGGATATTGCACAATACTTTGCTTTGGATTACAAAGGCGGCGCGTTTGTTTTGTACGGAACAGGACATTTGATTGCGCTTGCCGTCATTGTCCTTGCCGCGCTCTCGCTTCCGCTTGTAAAGCGTTGGAGCAGCGCCGCAAAAAAATATGCGTGCTACCTTGCAGGTTTTATTTTGCTCGTCAACGAAGTCGGCTGGCACGCATGGAATATTTACTGGGGAACGTGGAATATTCAAACCATGCTGCCGCTGCACATTTGCAGTTTTACCGTTTGGGGGTCTGTGTACATGCTCTTCACCGGAAATCGAAACGTATATTTTTATGAATTTATGTACTTCCTCGGCATTGGCGGGGCAACGCAGGCGCTCCTCACGCCGGATGCGGGCGCGTATGGCTTTCCGCATTTTCGCGCGTTTCAAACGTTCATCTCGCACGGGCTGCTGGTGATTTTCCCCCTGTATATGACCATCGTGGAAGGCTGCCGCCCGACGCTGGAATCGTTCAAACGGGTGTTCATCACCACCAATACCTACATGATTTTCGTCTTCTTTATCAACCTTGCCATTGGAAGCAACTATCTCTTCATTGGCTACAAACCCGAATTCCCCACATTGCTGGACCTGCTTGCGCCATGGCCCCTGTATATTCTGCAACTGGAAATCATCGGGTTTATTGTGTTTTTCATCCTTTACCTTCCCTTCCTCATCAAAGATTGGCGCGCCAAACGTCAGCCTATTAATAAAATGGAGACCGTATGAACAAAGTCATCACCATCCGCCCGCAGGGGACACATCTCACCAAGCAGCAACTGCCCAACTTTGAAGGCGTTTCCGCGCAGACTGCCGGGGCAAAAAACTTATGTATGCATCTGGTCATTATCCCGCCCGGCGGAAAGGCTGTGGCGCATTATCACAACGGCTACGAGACCGCCATTTACATCATTCAAGGACGCGCGGAAACCAAGTACGGCGAAAACCTTGAGTTTTCCACTATCAATGAAGCGGGCGACTTTCTCTTCATTCCGCCAAACCTTCCCCATCAGCCAATCAACTTAAGCGATACGGAACAGGTCATTGCCGTTGTGGCGCGCAACGACCCAAACGAACAGGAAAGCGTTGTTGTGATTGAAACCAATGCGGAGAAAAAGAAATGAAACGCGGCGAATCAAGTGAAAACATTTACACCAGCGACGTCTTCAAAGTTTTGTTCGATTACGAAATCACGCGCGCGCAGCGATACCCCGCGCCGGTGGCTCTGCTGGAAATTGAAATGCACCCCGTTGCATCCAACCCGGAAGCATACGCGAATGCCTCAGAATTATTTGCCGAAATTCTCAGCCATCACCTGCGCTCGGTGGATATTCCCTCCAAAGCGGGAAATATTTTCCGCATTATGCTGCCCACGACCAGCGAATCCGGCGCGCGCGCGGTATGCGAAAGATTGCTTTCAGTCTTTAAGAACAGGTTTGAAACCCCAAACGGGTATTCGATTGTCTTCTCGCTGCATATTGGAGCGTCGGCGCATAACGGCGGCTCGACCCTTTCCGGCGCCGACCTGCTTGCAAAAGCATCCGAAGCGTTGAAACAATCCCAACAGAAAGGCGCAAATACATACACCATCATTACATAGTGAAGATGCCGCTTGAAAAAGCGGTGTTTTATTTGATTGCGTATCAAAACCCTTTGCCATAAAATCCACAAATACCAAAGGAGAGAGACCAATGACTACAAAAGAAACTATTGAATCCCGCCCGATAACCGAGGAAGCGGACTTCCTCAAAATCAAATCGCTTGACCATGTTCATTTTTATGTCGGCAATGCCAAACACGCCATGTATTACTGGTGGAAAGCGTTTGGCTTTACCCCCGTTGCCTATTCAGGGCTTGAAACCGGCAACCGCGAATTTGCCTCCTATGTGCTGGAATCAGGTCAGGCGCGGCTGGTCGTTTCCGCCGCTTATGGACCTTCCAGCCCGCTCGCCGCGCATCACATGGTGCATGGCGACGGCGTGAAAGTGATTGCGATGGAAGTGGATGACGTGGAACAAGCATGGCAGGAGACGACAAAACGCGGGGCAAAGTCGGCATGGAATCCGCGCGAAGAAAAAGACGACTACGGCATTTACCGCACATCCGCCATTTACACCTACGGCGAAACGCTGCACGTCTTTGTGGACCGCGCCGATTACAAAGGACCGTTCGCGCCAACCTACCGCCCCATCAAAGACAAACCCGCACAATCCACCGGGCTTGCCGCCATTGACCACATCGTCGGTAATGTGCAGCTCGGCAAAATGAATCACTGGGTCAAGTTCTACCATGAGGTGATGGGCTTCCGCCAGTTAATGCACTTCGACGACAAGGACATCTCCACCGAGTATTCCGCGCTGATGTCCAAAGTGATGCAGAACGGCAACGGGCGCGTCAAGTTCCCCATCAACGAACCCGCCGAAGGAAAACGAAAAAGCCAGATTGAAGAATATCTCGATTATTACATGAGTCCCGGCGCGCAGCATATTGCCCTCATCACAGGCGATATTCTCAACACTGTGGCGCAGCTCCGCAACAACGGCGTGGAATTTTTGCGCGTGCCGGATACATATTACGAGATGCTTCCCGACCGCGTGGGCAAAATCAAAGAAAGTTACGAAACCATCAAAGAACTCGGCATTCTTGTGGATAAGGACGACGAAGGCTATTTGCTGCAAATTTTCACGCGTCCCATTCAAGACCGCCCGACCATGTTCATTGAAATCATTCAACGTCATGGCGCGCAGGGATTCGGCAAGGGCAACTTTAAGGCGTTGTTTGAATCGCTGGAATTGGAACAACAAAGACGCGGAAATTTATAATGAAATTTGCAACGATTCGCGCGATGCCGCATTCCACACAACCCGCGTTAATACGCGATGACCGCGCATACCCGCTTCCGTTTGCCGATATGCGCGAAGTGATTGAAACGGGCGCGGAAGAAGCCGCCAGCCGCGCTTCGCAGGATTCATACGCGCTGGATGAAGTGACCTTTGACTCGCCGCTGCAACCCGCCACCTTGCGCGACGCCTACGCCTTTGAGCAGCACGTCCGCACGGCGAATCAAAATCGCGGGCGCGAAGCGCCGCAGGAGTGGTACAAGTTCCCCGTGTTTTACTTTACCAATCCGCGCGGCATCTTCGGGCATGAGGATGTGATTCCGTATCCGCATTACACCAATCAACTGGATTTTGAATTGGAAATTGCGGCAGTGATTGGCAAAGCAGGACGCGACATTAAACCCGAAGACGCGCCGAATCACATCTTTGGATTCACCATCTTCAACGACTGGTCCGCCCGCGATATTCAACGCGAAGAGATGAAGGTCGGGCTGGGTCCCGCCAAAGGAAAGGATTTCGCATCCTCGCTCGGTCCGGTCATCCTCACGCTTGATTCGCTTGAGGATAGAAAAACCGCCCGCCCCGGAGTCTATGACCTGACCATGACGGCAAAGGTCAACGGGAAGGAAACATCCCGCGCAAATTTCAAAGACATCTTCTGGTCGTTTGGTGAAATCATCGCCCGCGCTTCGCAGTATGTTGAATTGCAGGCGGGCGATGTCATCGGCTCCGGCACAGTCGGCACGGGATGTTTGCTTGAACTGACCAAAGCGCAAGGTCCCTGGCTGGCAGAAGGCGACATAGTGGAATTGGAAATTGAGCGAATTGGCGTTTTGAAAAATGTTGTTGGCACAAAAATTAACAGTCACTCTTAAGGTGACTGTTAATTAATATAGAACAGGAGAACTCTCATGCCTTTTTATCATAAACTCGGCAGCATTCCGCATAAGCGGCACGTTCAATTCAAAAAGCCCGATGGCAAACTCTACCGCGAAGAAGTAATGGGTTTGGAAGGTTTCTCTTCCATTCAATCCATTTTGTATCATCACTTTTTGCCGCCGCGCGTTGTAAAGACCGAAGACCTCGGCTCCGCAAAACCTGAATATATGGACTTCGGCGCAATTCGCCACCGCGCATTCAAAACCGCGCACATTCCAGCGAACGGTGACCCGCTCACAGCGCGCATTCCCCTGCTGGGCAATAACGATGTCATTCTCGGCGTTTCGCATCCCAACAAAAGCATGGATTATTTTTACCGCAACTCACAAGCATACGAGACATGGTTCGTGCATGAAGGCAGCGGCGTGTTAAAAAGCGTATTTGGCAATTTGCCGTTTCGCAAAGGCGATTACATTGTGATTCCATTCGGCGTGACATGGCAAATGCAACTCGACGGCGAGGCAAGATTTTTCACCATTGAAAACCCAAGCCAAATTGAGCCGCCCAAACGTTACCGCAACAATTACGGTCAACTGCTGGAACATGCGCCGTACTGCGAGCGCGACATCCGCGTGCCTGAGGCGTTGGAAACGCATACCGAACGCGGAGAGTTTGAGGTGAAGGTCAAAGTCCGCGACAGGTTGTCGCTGCATGTGCTGGACCATCATCCGTTTGACGTCGTCGGCTGGGACGGCTATCTCTACCCTTGGATTTTCAACATCGAAGATTTTGAACCGATTACAGGCAGAATTCACATGCCGCCGCCGATTCACCAAACCTTCGACGCGCACAACTTCGTGGTGTGTTCTTTCGTCCCGCGATTGTTTGATTACCACCCCGAAGGAATCCCCGCGCCGTACAATCATTCCAACATCCAATCCGATGAGGTGTTGTACTATGCCGAAGGGAACTTTATGAGCCGCAAGGGCATTGACCGCTGCGACATCAGCCTGCACCCGTTTGGGCTTCCGCACGGACCGCAGCCCGGCATGACCGAAGCAAGCATTGGCAAAACTGAAACAAAAGAACTCGCGGTGATGGTGGATACCTTTCACCCGCTGCAACTAACCAAACAGGCTGTGGAAATGGAAAAGCCCGAATACATGTCCACATGGCTCGAAGGCGACGGAGAGTAAATGCAAAAAAATTTTTCAAAGCTGTGCGCGAAAATTCAAAAAGAAATGAAACGCTTGAAAACGCCGGGCGTTTCATTGGGCGTTTGGCACAAGGGAAAAGAATACACCGCCGCGTTTGGCGTGACCAGCGTGGAACATCCGCTGCCCGTCACAGCGGATACGCTGTTTCAAACCGGCTCCATCAGCAAAACTTTCACCGCCACGCTCATCATGCAATTGGTGGAGCAGGGCAAAATCAATCTCGATGCGCCGGTAAAAACCTATTTGAAAGACTTTAAGTTAAGCGACAAAAAAGTGGAAAAGCAAGTCACCGTGCGGCATTTGCTCACACACATGGGCGGCTGGGTTGGCGATTATTTCAACGACTTTGGCAATGGCGACGACGCGCTCGACAAAATGGTGAAAGATATTGCGCGGCTTCCGCAAATTCAGCCGCTTGGCACAATCTGGTCGTATAACAACACGGGGTTCAACATTGCCTCGCGGATTATCGAAGTTGTAACGGGAAAAACCTACGAACAAGCCGCGCAGGAGATGATTTTCAATCCGCTTAAATTAAAGATGTCCTTCTTTTACCCAAGCGATATTTTATTTACGCACCGCTTTGTGGTTGGGCATCATCTCGAAAAAGGCAAAGTCGTTGTTTCGCGTCCGTGGGCAATTGGGCGCGCGGGCAACGGCGTGGGCGGCGTGGTCAGCACGGTGAAGGATTTGCTGGCATACGGCAGATTCCACATGAGCAGCGGAAAAGGAATCATCGCAAAGAAAACGCTCGAAGCCATGCGCGTCAAGCAGGTGAACGCCGGGGCGCGGGGCGATATGGGCATTACATGGTTTATTCGTGAAATTGGCGGCGTCACGCTCTACGGTCACGGCGGCGCAACGCACGGACAGCAGGCGTATTTCTTCTTCATCCCCAAGGAAAACTTCGCGCTGGCAATCCTCACCAACAGCGATGAAGGCGGCGTCCTCACCGCCAATGTGACGAATTGGGCGCTTGAATATTATTTCAACGCCAAAGCCAAACTTCCCGAACCCATTAAAAAACCCGCAAGCGAATTAAAAGAATTCATCGGCAGGTATCAAATCGGCACGGAGTGTTTTGACCTGAAAGTCAAAGGCAAATACATCATGTATCATCACATTCCGCTGGGCGGCTTTCCCACGCCCGATACGCCTCCAGGTCCCGCCATGCCGCCCATGCGTTTTTTGTTTTACAAAACGGACCACATGATTGGATTGGACGAGCCGTACAAAGGCGCGCTGGGCGATTTCATCCGCGACGCAAACGGGCGCGTGGAATACTTCCGCATTGGCGGGCGCGCGCATAAAAAGATTTCATAACATGGAACTCAACCCGAACACGCTTTCCCATCAATCCCTCTATAAGATTTTAACCGGCGCGATTCTTCCGCGTCCCATCGGATGGATTTCCACCCTCAGCGCGGATGGAGTTCCCAACCTCGCGCCTTTTTCTTTTTTTAATGTAGTCTGTTCCGCCCCGCCAACCGTTTTGTTCTGCGCTTCCATTCGCAATTCCGATGGAGGAAAGAAAGACACCTTTCACAACGTAAAAGCCACCGGCGAGTTTGTGGTCAACATCGTCACCGAAGAATTGCTCGAAGCAATGAACTTAACCTCCATTGAAGCACCGCCGGAATTCAACGAAATGGAATTTGCAAAATTAACCCCCGCGCCTTCGCTCACCGTCAAACCGCCGCGGGTGAAAGAAAGCCCGATTCATTTTGAATGCAGGTTGAATCAAATCATCGAAATCAGCGACAAGCCGGGCGGCGGCGCGATTGTGATTGGCACAGTTACGCACATTCATGCCGAAGACCGCGTGATGGTCGGGCAGGATAAAATCAATTTGAAAGAGCTCAAGCCCGTCGGGCGTTTAATGGCAAGCGGATATGTCCGCGTGACAGATATCATCGAACTGGAACGCCCGAAAAATATCATACAAGGCAAATCATGAAAAAGATTTTCACGCAAATTTTCATTGCTTCCATTCTCCTGATTTCGTCCTGTTCGCTTCCCGCGCAGCAAGCGCCGTCTGATTCTGAAATTTCCACCGCCGCCGCCTTAACAGTGCAAGCCATGCTCGCAGCCGCGACTCCGCTCGCCACCCCGACAGCAAGTGAAACGCCTGAGCCGCCTGCCACCGCAACCGCCACACAGCCGCCAATGATTAGCGTGGAAGGCGTGACCAATTGCCGCGCAGGACCCGGCACAAATTACGACAGAGTAGCGCAACTCGTCCCCGGACAAGCGGTTGAAATCATCGGCTTCTTTCCATCCAACTATTGGATTGTAAAAACCGCAAACGGCGAGTGCTGGGTCTCCGCCGAGTTTGCCACGCCATCCGGCGACTTTGGCTCCGTGCCGCGCGTGGATGCGCCCCCCACGCCGTTTGGCGGCGCGCCAAATGCGCCCAGCTTTGGCAAAAACGGCTGGACGTGGTTCTGCTACGGCAGCGGCGAAGTGGATGTGGAATTGAACTGGAAAGACAATTCAGATAATGAAAAAGGCTTTCGCGTGTATCGGAACGAAGAACTCGTCCTCGAACTTCCCGCAGGGGCAACCTATTTCAAAGAAACCATCACATATCCGGGCGGTCAAGGGCTGCAATACCGCGTGGAAGCCTTCAACGAAGCGGGCGGCAATTCCGTCTTTACGCAAGTATTGTTTTGTGAGTAAAAAATTCAATAATCGTTATTCTCAATATCTGTAAATAACGCAAGTTGCCGTTTTCAAAAGGGAAGAAGGATTTTGCCTGTTTTGAACCGCCGAGTTGCAGAGAGCGCAAAGTTTTTAATGAATTTCTCCGTGTCCTCCGCGCCTCTGCGGTAAAAAATTAAGCAAGGGTAGCAACTTGGGTTAAATAAGTTTTTCATTTTCCGTGAGGCGACACCCTGAAGCGCAGCGTGTCGCCCTCAAAGGCTTTGTTTACGGTGTATTCAATGAATCATGTTTGTATTTTGGCAAAAATCACTACACGCAAAAACTCTTGTGACAAAAATCACAGAAATTAAGCAAAATTAAGTTATATTAGCGGAAGATTAATCGAAGGAGAGCCCATGACCAAAACCCCATTCATTCTCGCCATTGTTGCCGCGGTACTTTCGCTGGGATATTTTGCGCTTGTAACCGATGCGGCAGCATACGGGGGCAGCGCTCCCGAAACATGCGCCAACTGCCATGTAATGGATTCTCAATATGAGAACTGGTATCACGGCGGGCACAGCCAATGGGCAAAATGCACCGATTGTCACTTACCGCACGACAATTTTGTGGTGTATTATGCCGAAAAAGGCAGGC
>DAOTZP010000011.1:0-2287 GCA_034434265.1 Anaerolineales bacterium
AGCGCAAGGGCGGCGGAACTTCGCGCACATAATCCGGTTCCTGACGGCGAAGACACCACAGCACCTGTCCGGCAGGTCCAACTTCGTCAAAGCGCCCGTCGTTTTGCATGGCATAGTTAAGTGAAAACGCGGCAAGTTTTTGGCTTTCGGTTGCGGGGAGGTCAATCTCTTTCATAATGGCTTCCACGGGCAAAGGCTCGCCGCCGGAGACATCCAAAACGGCTTCAACCAAATTTAACTGCCCTTGACTGATATCCACCAACAAGGCGCGCGGAAACCACCGCCCCGCAATTTGAACCAGCCCATCATCCACAGAAAGGGCTTCGCGCAATTTTTTTTCTATCAAATTGCCGTGCTCATGCAAAACAACAGAGGGGTCAATTTCCTCCGTCTGTTGGGTAATTACAGGAGCATCGTTCAAAGGATGGTCTTGCAAATTGCAGGCAAACATGCGGCGCGAGCCGTCTTCCATATCCACAATTAAGACATCAAACGCGGGGACGGAGGGGTTAACGCCCGCGCGTACAGAAGAGACCTTGCCCTGCTGCATATTCAATGCGGGGAAAATTAATAAATCGCCGGTTTGATACGTTTCTTTGGGAAGAAAATTTTTTCCGGCAAGATTCTGCTGATTCTTTTTTGCGGCGTTGCTTTCTTTCTCAATGCGCGCTTTAACAAATTCAAACAATAAATCGCTTGTTGTTAAAGGCGTTTCACGCTCAAACAAAAAATTATGCAGGTATTCAACATCTTGAGGGGTAATCTGGATAGATGACCAGTATTCTTTGGGAAGGGTAAATGCGCCAGCCATACGAAACCTTGTTTTGAATTTATGCAAGCTGCATAGCGAAGCAATTATACCTTAGGTTGCGCGCTTTCCCATAGTTTTTTTTGCGAATAAATTTGAGCCGGCGGGTTTTCCGCAAATGCGCGAAAAAATGGCGGGAATTAAAAAATTCGCGCAGGATGCTGGCATCCTGCGCGAATGGCTGATGGAACTATACATACTTCCGAATTGCCAGCACCGCGTTATGACCTCCAAATCCAAACGCATTGCTGATGGCGAGCGAAATTTTCGCCTCGCGGGTTTGGTTGGGAATGTAATCCAAATCACATTCAGGGTCGGGCGTTTGGTAATTAATTGTCGGAGGTAAAAGCCCTTCACGAATCGCATTAATGCAAAATATCGCTTCCAACGCGCCTGTGGCGCCCATCATGTGCCCGGTCATGGATTTTGTGGATGAGACCGGAATTTGATATGCCAGACTGCCAAACGCCGCTTTGATTGCCCGCGTTTCCGCCTGGTCATTCAGCGGCGTGCCTGTGCCATGCGCGTTGATGTATCCCACATCTTCAAGGTTTGCTTGCGCGGAATCCAGCGCCATGCGAATTGCAGCCGCGCCGCCTTCGCCGTTTTCATGCGGCGCAGTGACATGAAACGCATCGGCGGTTGCGCCATAGCCAGCCAGTTCAGCCAGAATTTCCGCGCCGCGCGCTTTTGCATCCGACTCCCGTTCCAGGACAAGCACGGCTGCGCCTTCGCCCATGACCAAGCCGTCCCGGTTTTTGTCGAAAGGCTGGGGCGTGTTATCCGTTGCGTTGCGGCGGGACATCGCGCCCACACGGTCAAATGCCGCGACGCCTGTGGAAGTAATGGTCGCTTCAGAAGCGCCTGTCAGGGCGGCATCTATCATGCCAACGCGGAGCATCATCAACGCGGTGCCGATTCCATCCGCGCCGGAAGCGCAGGCAGAGGCAACCGAAAAGCATGGTCCCTTGATTCCAAACTCAATCGCAGACATTCCCGCGCCTCCGTTTGCCATCAGCATCGGAATAAGAAAGGGGCTGACACGGCGCGGTCCTTCGATATGGTTGGTGAGAACCGCGTCTTGAAGCGATTGCAGCCCGCCAATTGCAGACGAAATAATGACGCCAATGCGCGATGCGTTTTTCTCATTAACTTGCAACCCGGATTGAGTCAAAGCCTGTTTTGCGGAAGCAATCGCAAATTGCTCAAAACGGTCGCGGCGGCGCGCTTCTTTTGCGTCCATAAAATCTTCGGGATTAAATTTTTTGACCTCTGCGGCAATTTTCACCTGCAAATGACTGGGGTCAAACAAGGTAATGGGGGCAACCCCGGAAACACCCGCTATAAGATTTTTCCACGTTTCATCTACATTCAACCCAAGCGGATTCACAGTCCCCATGCCGGTAATCACTATTTTTTCCTGCATTCTTCCTCCAAAAGTTTAATATCCATGATATTTATAAAACCCCCATAAATAAA
>DAOTZP010000012.1:0-33239 GCA_034434265.1 Anaerolineales bacterium
ATTGCCGAAGTGTATGAGCTGTGCGGACAAAGCGTGACGACCAGCGTCGCCGACCGCGTTAAAAGCATTGGCTTTGAATACGCCATGAGATCCGGCACCACGCTGGCGGTTGCCGATATTTCCATCCCGCCGGAACGCAATGCCATTATTGACGATGCGCTCAAACAAATTGAAGTCGTGCAGCGCGACTTCCGCCGCGGCTTGCTGACCGAACAAGAGAAGAACGAACGCGAAATTGGCATTTGGCAGGAAACCACCGATAAAGTGGCGGATGCCGTCAAGAAGCACATGGACCCGGATGGCAACCTTTCCACAATGGCGACTTCCGGCGCGACCAAAGGCGGATTCTCCACCATTTCACAGCTGGCGGGGATGCGCGGTTTGATGGCGGACCCCTCCGGGCGCATCATTCCCATGCCGATTCGCTCCAACTTCCGCGAAGGCTTGACCGCGCAGGAATACTTCATCTCCACGCACGGCGCGCGCAAAGGTCTTGCCGATACCGCGCTCCGCACTGCGGACGCAGGCTACCTCACCCGCCGCCTTGTGGATATTGCGCAGGACATCATCATCAACGAAGAAGACTGCGGCACAAAAGACGGCGTTTGGGTTCGTAAATCGGATGATGTGGCTGGGCAAAAGATGAGCGAGCGCATTTACAGCCGCCTGACCGCCGACCGCGTGCTTGACCCGAATACCGGCGAAGTGCTGGCGGAGCGCAACCAGGTCATCACCCATGAGCTTGCCCGCAAAATCACCAACGCAGGCATTGAAGAAATTAAAGTCCGTTCGCCAATGACGTGCGAACTGAGTCACGGAATTTGTTCCAAGTGCTACGGCATTGACCTGGCGCGCGGTGAAATGGTGGAACTCGGCGCGGCGGTTGGCATCGTTGCCGCGCAATCCATCGGCGAGCCCGGCACGCAGCTCACCCTGCGTACCTTCCACACGGGCGGCGTGGCATCCTCCGGCGCATCCGATATTACAACCGGTCTTCCCCGCGTGGAGGAAATTTTCGAGGCGCGCAAACAGCCCAAAGGCGAAGCCATCGTCGCGGAAATTTCCGGCACCATTTTCATCCAGCAGTCTGAGAAATACGCGGACATGCGCGAGGTGAAAATTCAAAACTCTGAAATGATTCACGATGAGTATGCCGTTCCCGAAGACTGGAAGATTGTCGTCAAGGACGAAAGCGAAGTGCAAATTGGCGATGTGCTTGCCACAAAAGACAACGCGACCATAATAGCGCAACATGCCGGAAAAGTGGCGGTGGAAAAGAAAGAACGCAAGGTGATTGTTTCCTATGAACGCCGCGAGGAAGTCGTCTTTGAAATTCCGAACACATCCCGCGTTTTGGTGAAGAACAACTCCAAAGTGGAAGCGGGGCAGCCGTTGACCGAAGGTTCGCTGAACCCGCACCGCGTGTTAAAGATTCAAGGACGCGACGCCTGCCAAATGTACCTGATGACCGAAGTGCAGCGCGTGTACCGCTCGCAAGGTCAAAATATTCATGACAAGCACTTTGAAGTCATCATCCGCAAGATGTTGAGCAAAGTGCAGGTCACCCGCCCGGGCGATACCAAGTTCTTGCCCGGCGACGCGGTGGACCGCCTTGAGATGCGAAAAATCAACGAAGAATTAATCGCGCAAGGCAAGCAGCCCGCGCGCTTTCAGGAAGTGCTGCTTGGCGTCACCAAGGCTTCGCTCAGCACGGATTCGTTCCTTTCCGCTTCTTCGTTCCAGCACACCATTAAAGTGCTGGCAAGCGCAGCCATCGGCTCCACCACCGACCCGCTCTTTGGCTTGAAAGAGAACGTGATTATCGGCAAACTCATTCCGGCTGGCACGGGCTTTGTTCATGGCAAGTTCAGCCGCGCGGAAGAATCGCGCAACAACGCCAGCTGGACACAGCTGCCCGACATCAGTTCATAACTGCTTTTCGTTTGTTTCATCAAGGGCGACCGAAAGGTTCGCCCTTTTTTTGTATAATTTTGCCATGCGCGCCGTCCGCAAAAAACTTTTTGGTATGCCCACCCGCGGAAAAACCGCCGACAACCGCCTGCGCCGCGTGGATTATTTTGTCTTGCAATATGACCCGCAACTGCTCACCCGCAGCGATGGTTTGTTTGCCGACTCATGGTTCGTGGATTTGGGCTATGGGTTTGACCCGCGCACCACGCTGGAATCCGCCGCGCGCTTTCGCAAGGTCAATCCGCGTTTGAAGATTCTCGGTGTGGAAATTGAAAAAGAGCGGGTGGAAGCCGCGCTTCCCTTTGCGGACGCGCTGACTCACTTTCGGCTGGGAGGTTTTAACCTGCCAGTGGAGCAAGGCGAGCGGGTCAGGCTGCTCCGCGCTTTTAACGTCCTGCGCCAGTATGAGGAAAAAGATTTCGCACCCGCCTATCAAACCCTTGCGCCGTATCTCATCCCCGGCGGTTTGATGATTGAAGGCACATCCAACCCGCATGGCAGCATTTGGGCGGCGAACCTTGCCAGAAAAATGGATGAGGGGTGGAAGATGGAGGCGCTGGTATTTAGCACAAACTTTCACCCCGGTTTTGATGTGGAAGCGTTTCAAACCATTTTGCCCAAAAATTACATCCACCGCGTTTTGCCCGGCGAGCCGATTTATGATTTTTTTGCAGCATGGAAACGCAGCGCGGCGGAAACAGCGCACATGCGCGCCTTTGGGCTGCGCCAATGGTTTGCCGGGTCCGCCGCCAGCCTTGCCGCAAAAGGGTATAAAATTGACCTGCATAAAAAATGGCTGAACAAAGGCTGGTTGATTTGGAGATTTTAGAATGAATCGGATTGGGATGTCTTTGTTTGCATCCGCGCTGTTTGCTTTGGCTTCTTGCAGCGTGTCTTTCAACCCGGTGTTTGATGAAAGCGCGTTTCACACTGCGGTTGCCCAAACGGTCAGCGTTGGTTTAACGCGGGGGTATGCTTCTCCCACCGCTACGTTTATGCCTTCGCTCACTTTTACCGCTTCCCCCACGTTATACCTTCCCACTCCCGTGCCGTCTTTTACCGAAACGCCCGCGTCCGCCGCGCCGCTGCAAACGGTCATCTCGTTGCCGCCCAGCGAAACTTCCACGCCTGAAATTCCGCTTCCTGAATTGAGCGTTTCGGTGAACACAAACTGCCGCAGCGGACCTGGCAGGGATTTTCCCATTGAAGGTTCGCTGCTGGTGGGCGAAAGCGTCAAGGTCTATGGCGTTGACCCCAGCGGGGCGTATTGGTACATAGCCAACCCCGACCCGGGCGCGCCTTATTGCTGGCTTTCCGGCAAATATGCAATGGTCAATGGCGCAATTTCGCTTGTGCCTGTTTTCACCCCGCCGCCTACCTTTACGCCAAGCCCCACTGCTACGCCGCAGCCAGCCTTTCGCTTAACGTATGTGAAGATGAACGGCTGCGGCGATTGGAGCCCTGAAATTCAAATTTACAATTCCGGGCAGGCGGTATTCAAATCGGCTTTGTATGAAATTTTCAGCGTGTATTGGGGGGAAACCGCGCGTAAAACATCCAACGGCTTTGCATATTTTGATAAATGCGAAAAGAAAGCCGAAGCCCAAGACCTGCCGCCGGAACATGAAGTGACCATCACCGCGCCGGGGTTATCGCGCAACCCGAAGGGCAAGCGGCTCACCTTCACCGCCACTTTATGCACCGAGCCGGATTTGGGCGGAACCTGCCTGACGCGCACCATTAACTTCACGCCATAACAGGGGAACAATCTGTTGTTGTGAAACGTCACAAAGAAAGAGAAACCGCGTCAATTGGCGGTTTTTCAGGAGTTCACCATGAAGCGCCACGTTTTTTCCCTACCCTTTGCCGTTTTGCTGCTGGCGTCCCTTGCCTGCAACGGGGTTGTTGCCACGCCCGATATGAATACCATCTCAACTTCCATCGCGCAGACATTTGCCGTCACGCTCACTGCGCTTGGCGCAACTTCCGCTCCTGTTTCCACAGAAACGCCGCAGCCGCCCACCCTCACTTATACGCCAATTACGCCCCTGCCTACTTTTACGCCGACCGCCACATTCCCCCCGCCTGCCACGTTCACCCCGCTTGTGCCGCAGATTAGCGTTTCAGTTGCCACCAATTGCCGTTCCGGACCCGGAAAAGTGTATCCGCTGATGGGCGGCTTGCCGCAAGGCGTGGTGGTTCAGGTGTTTGGGCGCGACCCAAGCGGAAACTACTGGTATATCCGCAACCCGGACCGTCCCAACCGCTTTTGCTGGGTGTGGGGGGAATATGCCACAGTAACGGGCAATATCAGCCTTGTTCCAATTCTCACTCCGCCGCCCACTCCCACCGCAACCCTAACGCCCACTGCAACAGCCACCTTTACGCCCAAGCCCGCGCCAAAGTTTAATATTTCCTTTTCCGGGCTGGAAGTTTGCAAATCGTCTAAAAAATGGTGGGTTGAATTTGAAATAAAAAACACAGGCGACTTTGCGCTGCGCTCTATAACCATTATGGTGCTTGATGCCGACAAAGGAATCACAAAGACCAGAACGATGGATGGCTTTGACTCGCGGAATGGATGCGCTGCAACTTCACACCGCGCGATTCTTCAAAAAGGCAAATCGGTCATTGTCAGTTCCGATGCGTTTGGCTACAACCTTAAGGGACGCAATTTACGCGCATGGGTTGTCATCTGCGTTCAAAATAATCAGGGGCAGCCGTGCGCTCAAAAAATCATCAACTTTACTCCTTAATTTCAAGACGGGCTGAAAAGCCCGTCTTTCTTTTCCTTGACGCATCTTCCATTTCCCCGTAAGATAAGCGGCGCGATTTAGAACACTTTTTCATATTACAGACCTGACAGGTTTTTAAGAAACCCGTCAGGTCTCATGGAGTTTTCATGGACCTTGGCACCGTACGCAAAATAGATATTGACAAGGAAATGCAGCAGGCGTACCTCGATTACGCGATGAGCGTGATTGTTTCGCGCGCGCTGCCCGACGCGCGGGACGGACTCAAGCCCGTGCAGCGCCGCATTTTGTACGCGATGTACGATATGGGGCTGCGGGCGGATACGCCGTATAAAAAGTCCGCGCGCATCGTCGGCGAAGTGCTGGGCAAATATCACCCGCACGGCGACTCGGCGGTGTACGAGGCGATGGCGCGCATGGCGCAGGATTTCTCCATGCGCGCGATGCTGGTGGACGGGCAGGGCAACTTCGGCTCGGTGGACGGCGACCCCCCCGCCGCCATGCGTTACACCGAAGCGCGGCTGACCAACGCCGCGCTCGACCTGCTGGTGGACATCAACAAAGAGACGGTGGACTTCGCGCCGAACTTCGACGACACGCTGACCGAGCCGACCGTCCTCCCCGCGGCGATTCCCAATCTGCTGGTGAACGGCGCGACGGGCATCGCCGTCGGCATGGCGACTTCCATCCCGCCGCACAACCTCGGCGAGATTGTGGACGCGCTGGTTTATATGATTGAGCGCTGGGAGAAGCTCGACGATATTGACGTGGAACAGCTGATGAAGTTCGTCAAAGGTCCCGACTTCCCCACCGGCGGACTCATCATCGAAGAAAAGGGCGACGAGGGAATCGAATCCGCGTACGGCACGGGGCGCGGAAGAATTACCGTGCAGGCGAAGGCGCATGTCGAAGAGATGGAGCGCGGCAAGAGCCGCATCATCGTCACCGAGCTGCCTTACACGGTGAACAAGTCGAGCCTCATTGAGCGCATCGCGGAGCTCGCCCGCGAGGGTCATCTTGAAGGGCTGTCGGACCTGCGCGACGAATCCGACCGGCAGGGGATGAGAATCGTTTTGGAATTGACGAAGAACGCCGAGCCGGAGACCGTCCTGCGCGAATTGTACAAACGCACGCCGATGCAGACGACCTTCGGAATCAACCTGCTGGCGCTGGTGGACGGCGAGCCGCGCACGCTCACGTTGAAACAGGCGCTGCGCGTGTATATCGAACACCGCCTGACGATTATCAAGCGCCGCGCGGAGTTCGATTTGGCAAAGGCGAAGGCGCGCGCGCACATCCTCGAAGGCTATCTGGTCGCGCTGAAAAATCTGGATGAAATCATCGAGTTGATTCGCTCCGCCGCGGACGTGGAAACCGCGCGCGCGAAGTTGATGAAGCGCTACAAACTGACCGAGATTCAAGCCAACGCGATTCTCGACATGCAATTGCGGAGACTCGCCGCGCTGGAACGCAAGAAAATCGAAACCGAATATAAAGAAGTCACCGCGACGATTAAGGATTTAACCGACCTGCTGAAAAATCCCAAGCGGATGCGCGGCGTGGTGGCGGGCGAATTGCTCAAAGTGAAGGACGCCTACGGCGACCGCCGCCGCACGCAAATCGTCAGTTTGAAGGCGGGCAAAGCCGCGAAACTGCTCACCGCCTCGGACCTGCTTCCCGAACAAACCGTGTGGGTCGGCGTGACCGACGACGGGCTGGTCTCGCGCACGCACGACGACAAACAACCAAAACATTCGGGCAACGACGCGCCGCGATTTTTGGTCAAAGCCTCCACGACGGACACGGTGTATTTTGTCAGCAAACTCGGCAAAGCCGCCGCCGTCGCGGTGCATTTGATTCCCGAAGCGGAGAAGTTGAGTCAAGGCTCGCCGTATTACAAGGTCTGCCCGCTGACGGAAAACGACTCGCTCGCGGCGGTCTTTTCGCTGCCCGCGAGCAAAAAGTCGCTGGGCGAGGAGACCTGCGTCATCACCTGCACGCGCTTCGGCATGATTAAGAAAACGCTCGTCGCCGAGCTGCCCGGTCCCTCCGCGCAGACGTTTACGTTGGTCCGCGTGAATGAAGGCGACGTGTTGGGTTCAGTTGGACTCACCGATGGCAAGAAAGACATCCTGCTGGTGACTCAACGCGGCATGGCGATTCGCTTCAAGGAAGACGACGTCCGCCCGATGGGGCTGGTCGCCGCGGGCGTGAACGGCATGAAACTCGACGACAAGGACGCGGTGGTCGGCATGGAAATCCTGCCCGCGCAGGGCGAGATTTTCATCCTGCTCAACGACGGCAAAGCCAAGCGCGTGCCGGAAAAGGACTTCCCCAGACAGGGACGCTACGGCAAGGGCGTGGCGGCGTGGTCGCTTGGGAAGAAGGAAATGATTGCGGGCGTGGTGTCGGGCAAGCCCAATGCCATGGCGACGATTTTCCTGAGCAAAGGCGCGCCGAAATCCGCGCGGCTGGATTCCGCCGGGGTCCGCAAACGCGCGGCGAACAAAGGCGACGTTGTGGTCGAAGTGAAGCCGGGCGAGGAGGCGCTTTCGGTCAACGTGGCGTGGGACGCGGATAGGTTTGTGGCATCGCCCCCGAAGGGGAAGGAGGAGAAGAAGTCCGCGCCGAAGAAGAAGGAAGGTAAGGCGGGGAAGAAAGCGGCAAAGGCTGTGAAGAAGACATCGTCCCCGAAGGGGAAAAAGTAATCAGTGACCAGTAATCAGTAATTGGTGATTGGTGATTGGCGATTGGCGCATGAAATTCCAATAGGGACCAAAGAAAGCAAAAAGCAACCTCCGCAAGCATGGCGTAAGTTTCGAGGAGGAGGTTACTGTATTCAAAGACCCGCTGGCTTTCATCTTCGATGACGTGGAACACTCTGAAACTGAACATAGAGAAATTGTCATCGGTTATTCGGCGCTCAGTAAATTGCTTTTGGTGTGTTTTGTAGAAAAAATATGGTGATATGATTCGTGTCATCAGCGCAAGAAAAGCAACGCGCAAGGAAAAAGAAGATTATGAAGAAAACGCCCGTAACCAAACCCCGCAAGATTGAAGACATGGCTCCCGAATATCGCTTTGACTATAAAAAAGCGAAGCCGAATCGTTTTGCAAAACGGATGAAGACCGAACCCGTCATTGTCCTCTTGGATGAAGACGTGGCAAAAGTATTCAAAACGCCAGAGCAGGTGAACAAGGCTTTGCGCGCGTTGATATTGGCGATGCCGAAGGGCAAGGCGTAAAAAGAAGTAATTGGTAAATGGTAAATGAACGTTCCGAGTCGGATGGCTTGGGGCGTTTTTTTTGACGGTATAATTCAGGAAGTCTTTACTGAATTGAGGTTGATATGGTTACTCCGCAAGTGACAAAGGATTTTCTCATCAGGCAAATTGACATGCTTTCGCAGGATGGTTTGATGGAGGTCGCGCAGTTTATCGAGTTCCTGCAATTCCGCCATCAGGGAACTATTCAATCATCCGTTTCTGGGTCACACGTTGCTTTTGGCATTTGGGCGGACTATCCCGCAGCAAATGACCCCGCTGCTTTTGCGGCAAATCTCCGCGAGAATATGGAAAAGAGGCGCGGTGGCTGACATTACGCGGCTTGTGGATACGTCCATCTTTATTGATTTTCTGCGCGGAAACGAAACCGCTAAAAAGTGGTTTGCCAATTTTCAAACGGGCGAATTGGCGCATTCAGTGGTCACGGGCGCGGAGCTGGTAGCGGGCTGCCGCAACCGCCGCGAACAGGAACTGGTCGAAAAAGAACTTGCCCTATATCCGCTGGTCTATCTTTCAGCGGCAATTTCCTCAACGGCATGGGACTGGTATCGCCAATACCATTTAAGTCACGGCGTCGGCTTTCTCGATTGTCTGATTGGCGCAAGCGCGCATCATTACGGGCTGACGGTTTGCACGCTGAACGACAAGCATTTCACGCCGCTGGAAGGGTTGAAGGTGGAACGTCCGTATTGAGAGAAGTAAATGATAATTGAACGCTCCGAGTCGGATGGCTTGGGGCGTTTTTTATCAATGGTTGTATAATTTACTTATGGCGCTCGCGGCTTTGGAAGCACCACGCAAGGAATTAAAGAAATACCGCCTGCTTGATGCGATTCGCAAACGGCAGGAGGAGGAACGTCCCGCGCGGGCAAAACGCCGCCGCCGCGCGATGAGCCTCGCGCGTAAAGCCGCCGACATTTTGCGAAAGGAATTCGGCGCAAAAAAAGTGATTTTGTTCGGGTTGCTTGCCAAACGCGGCGCGTTTACGCTTTTTTCCGACATTGACCTTGCAGTGGAAGGAATGCCGCCCTTGCGTTATTTTGAAGCCGTCGCCAGAGCGACCAGCTTTACGGACTTCATTCATATTGACCTTGTGGAAATCGAAACTTGTTCGCCCGCGCTGCGCGAAAATATCAAGAAAGACGGGAAGCCATTGCAAAATTATCCGCGCAACTGGAGAGATTGATAAATACATCGTAAACATAGTCTTTGAAAGTTTTTTCCTTAAGCTTGTCATTTCGAGCGACAGCGAGAAATCTTTACGATTGCCTCAAAGACCCTTCGCTGCGCTCAGGGTGACACCTCACGGAGAATGAAAAACTTATTTTACAGAGTAATAAATCTGTTTGTAGCGTTTTTGGGAAATGGGGAATGAAGTTCGTTATCAACGGCGCGTCCGTTGCGGGGAGTATACGCCATTTCATAAAAGCCAGAATTTTTGTTTGTCGCTGGCGGTATAATTAAATCATGGATAAGTTCAACCTGAATATCCCCCGCAGAAAACTGGCGGCTTTTTGCCGCAAGTATCACATCCAAAAATTGGCGTTCTTTGGCTCAGTTCTGCGCGATGATTTCAAACCAACCAGCGATGTGGACGTTTTGGTGGAATTCAAAAAGGGGTATACGCCCGGCTTTGCTTTCTTTTCCATGTCAGAGGAGTTAAAAAAGATTCTTGGGCGCGAAGTGGATTTGCACACTTATTCGGGCGTAAAAGCGGGCAGAAATCCGATTCGTAAAAAATCAATTTTGAATTCGGCAAAGGTATATTATGTCGCGCGACGACGCATATCTGCTTGACATCCTCGATTCCGCCCGCGCCGCAATGAAGTATGCCAGCGGCAAAACATGGGAAGAGTTTTCTACCAGCCCGCTTTTACAGGATGCGATTGTACGTCGTCTGGAAATTGTCGGTGAAGCGTCGAGCCGAGTTTCAATAGCGACACAGAAGCAATATCCGCAGTTGCCGTGGATTGAAATGAAGGGGACGCGCAATCGAATTATCCATGAGTATGATTCAATCGAACTCGATATTATTTGGGACATCATTCAAAAAGACTTGCCCGTTCTGGTAAGCGAGTTGGAGAAAATAATCCCTGATGAAAATAAAAACTCCGAGTTGTAAGGCTCGGAGTTTTTTTGTCGGTTATGGGAGAGATGCCCGCTGCGGAGTTAATGTCCGCCGGGGCGGGCTGGTCGCTGACGATGAAGGTTTTGGCTGGCGGGAATCTTGTAATTCAGCCGAATTTTTCATAAAAATCCAATCCGAATTTTTGGGCAAACGCGGCAATTTGACTCATTTGGCCGGGACGCAATGCCAACAAGCGGACGCCCCCATTGACCAAAACATCTTCGATGAAAACGCCAAAGGCTTCCCGCTTTTTAGCGCGAAACAGCAACAACCCGATTGAATGAAGGGAGTAATCTGTGATAAAGAATTCGTGCTGCAACGCGCGACTTAAGAGCTCTTTTGGCTTTCGGCATTTTCCTGCGCAAGCAGAATTTCGAGAAATACGTTGGTGTCGAGTAATGCCCGCATTAGCGGCTGCTTCGCCAGTCTGCAATTTGATGTTGTATTTCAACCGAAGTGAACTGCTGCCGCATTTCTTTTAGCGCGCCTTCCCACTCAAACCGCATGGGACGCCGCGTTTGGGACGTCTTGCGTTCCAACAAAAACTCGGCAAAATTCCGTACTTCAGCTTGCAATTCGGGCGGAAGCTTTTGCAATATTTCCTGTAAGGATAAGTCAATCATGGCGTATCTCCTGATTACTATTCCAATTGTACCGCCTTGTTTATATGGAAATTATGTCCATGCCGGTCAACGGCGTGCCCGCTGCGGTGTTGGGCAGAATACGCTATGCTTGTTTTAACGCGGCGTTCAACGCCTGCTCCACCGAGCGGACTTCCACAATCTCAATGCCTTTGGGGTATGCCTCGCCCTTGCGGAGAGCTTTGGGGATGATGGCGGTTTTGAAGCCAAGTTTTTGCGCTTCGCGCAAACGCGCCACCATTTGCCCCGGCATCCGCAGCTCGCCAGCCAGACCAATTTCGCCAATCAGCGCCGCATCCGCGCGGATGGGCAAATCGCGCCATGAGGAGGCAATCGCGGCGGCGACGGCTAAATCGGCGGCGGGTTCGTCAATCTGAATCCCGCCCACCACGTTGACAAAGACATCATGCTCCGCAAGTTTCAATCCCACGCGGCGAGTCAGCACGGCGGTGATGAGTAACAGGCGGTTGAAGTCCACGCCGTTGGGCGTGCGCCGCGCGTTGCCAAATTGCGTGGGCGAAGTGAGTCCTTGAATTTCCACCAAAATCGGACGCGTGCCTTCCATCGTCACTGCAATGGCGGAGCCAGCCGCGTTGACCAAACGCTCCGCGAGAAACGCCTCGGAAGGGTTAGTCACTTCCGCCAAGCCGCCTTCGCGCATTTCAAACACGCCCACTTCCGCAGTTGCGCCAAAACGATTTTTCACCGAACGCAGCAAGCGATACGCTTGAAAGCGGTCGCCTTCCAAATACAAGACCGTATCCACAATATGTTCCAGCACGCGCGGGCCGGCAATGCTGCCCTCCTTTGTGACGTGACCAATCATAAACACCGAAACGCCGGAAGACTTTGCCAGCTCGCGCAGTTGCGCGGCGCACTCGCGCACTTGCGAAACCGAACCGGCGGAGGAGTCCAAATCCGAAAGATAGACGGTTTGAATTGAGTCAACAATCAGCAAATCGGGCTGGGTTTGTTTGACATGATTTAAGATGACTTCGAGATTCGTTTCCGTCACGAGCAATAGATTCTTCGGCAGGTCTTTTTGGTTGAGCAAGCGCACCGCGCGCATTTTAATTTGGCGTTCCGATTCCTCTCCCGAAACGTACAGCACCCGCTTGCTTTGCGCCATCTCCATTGCCATTTGCAGCAAGAGCGTGGATTTGCCAATGCCCGGGTCGCCGCCGACCAGTACAATTGAGCCGACGACAATGCCGCCGCCCAGCACGCGCGCAAACTCTTCAATCTTCAAGCGGATTCCATCTTCGACTTCGCCGCCCACTTCGCCAATGGGACGCGGCTCGGAGCGCGTGGTTAATCCGCGCACGTTTGCCGCCGCGCCTTTGCTTACGGGTTCATCGTGGACGACTTCCTCGACCATGCTGTTAAACGAGCCGCACTGCGGGCATTTCCCCATATACGAAGCGGAGACTCTGCCGCATTCCTGACAAACGTAACGGGTGTGTGTTTTTGCCATGACTATACCTTTAAGATTCCGCGAAAACCTCTGGCTGCGTAATACGAAGAAGCGCCATTGTGATATACAAAGACGTGGTTGTAGCGCCGGTCGCCAAAGATGGCGCCGCCGAGTTTTCGAATGTCGGCGGGCGTGCGCAGCCAGCTGGATGTTTTTGTATCAAAACTTCCCAGCGTTTGCAGTTCCCTATATTGCTCTTCGGTCAGGATTTCAATTCCCATCGCTTCCGCCATTTCCATTGCCGAAGTTTTGGGCTTTGCTTCTTTTCTTGCGTCCAGCGCGGCGCGGTCGTAGCATGTGTTTCGGCGTCCTTCGGGGCTTTCCGCCGAGCAATCGCAAAAAATAATTTCGCCCGTTTTTTTGTCATAGCCGATGACATCCGGCTCGCCGCCGGTTGCTTCCATTTCCGCCAGCGACTTCATTTTTACGGGATTCGCTTCCAGCCGCGCCTGCACGTTTTCCCATTTCACGGTCTTGTGGCGGTTCATATTTTTTTCAAAACGGGATTTAAGGATGCCAAGCAATTCTTCGCGTTGTTTTGTTTTCATGTGTTTGCCTTTCTGTTGAGTTAAACAGACGTAAAGAGTATAACAGAATTTTTGTTCTGTTTTTGCGGGCTTTCCAAAAAAGCCTTTCAGGTCCGTGCTGCGCGGATATTTATAAGGGCTTTTGGATTATCTTCACTCCTGTTTTGATAATATCCGCCACCGAGCCGAAGATTGCCAAGCCGAGAATGATGCGGATGCCCTGACTTGCCATGATGCCCAACACGCGAATTGCTTCCGCGTCGTCAATTCCCGCTTTGGATAAGGTTTCGGGCGTGATTGCCAAAATTGCCGGTCCGCTGAGGAGCATGGCAAGGATGAAAATTTGAAAAACTTTGATGGCAATGCTAAACAAACGGGTGGAGGTTTGCCAGCGTCCTGTTCGCAGCAAGATTCCATTCAAAATGATTTCGGCAATCCAGCCAATATTCATCAACGGCAGCGCGCGGAAGAAGGCATCGGTGAGAATGGGGATGAACGTCCACCCTTCACTGTTGAATGAATAGATGCCGACAATGTCGGCGTTGAAGTTGAAGATGCTGATGAAGATGAAGATGAAGACAATCCCAAAAATCAATTCCCATGCCTTTACATCATCGGGTTCGGGTTCTTTTATCAGGGAAGCGGGCTCCCATTTTTCATCTTCATTCATTTTGAATTCGGAGGCGGGCGCATAGCGTTCGATGAGCGCAAAAATCAAGGCGATGTTTCCAAACGCGGCAACGGACGCGGAGATGAGGTTCAATGCGCCGCCGCCGATGGCTTTGAATACTTCAAGCGAAGTCTGCGGCGTTTGATTGATGATTTGTATGACGGTGGCAATGGTCAAGCCGAGCGTAATTGCCGCAATCACAATTTTGAGAACCATCAAAAACATCGGGTACACGCGCGGACCAATCAAATACGGGTATGGGTTGTACGTTTGCGCCACTGCGGCGGGCGCGCCGTATTCTTTGAGCAGTTCCATTTCCATTGCTTCATCGGAAGGTCTGCCCGCTTTTGCGGCGCGGTCTTCAAGCATGTCTTCCAGCGTGGAACGCAGCTCGTTTTCGATGTCTTTTCTTCCTTTCACCAGCGGCAGGCGTTTGCCGACTTCGGTGACGTAACGGTCAATCAGTTTCATTTTGATTCCTTTCTATTTGAGCATCTTGTCCATCACGGAGACAATGCTTGCCCATTCTTTTTTTAACTTGGGAAGCACTTTTTTTCCTTCCGCGCTGATGACGTAATACCGGCGCGGGCGCGCTTCTTCCAACTTCCAAACGGATTGCAGGTAGCCCTGCGCTTCCAGACGGCGGAGCAGCGGGTAGAGTGTGCCTTGGTCCACTTCCAGCCCCCGGTCGGCGAGCAGTTTCAGCAGGGAGTACCCGTATTGCTCGCTTCCCAGCTGGCTTAAGACCGCCAGCACAATCACGCCGCGCCTGAGTTCCAAGACCACATTTTCGAGCGATTCTATGTTTGTCATATCTCAACCTTTATCACATTATACTGTGTATTATACAGTATATCAAGAGTAAAGGTGGGCGTCTTCTGCACGGTATAAAAAATTAACCTTGATGAACTTGATAAACGAAGATTGTTTTTTTGTCCACGAAGTCCACAAAAAAACACCAATTTCACATGACTTTTTCGTGAAAATTCGCGTTCTTTGTGGGTTTTTATTTACCCCAGCAACTCTTCAATTTGTCTGCAATGCTCTTCCTCATGCAGCGCCATGCGCCGCGCTTGCGAGAAGACCGTATGCCCCCTGCCGCCTATCGTTCCGCCGCGCGCCCAATCTTCAAAGCGCAGTTCTTTCAGCCACTTCAAAAACGATTCGCGCCCTTCAATAAAAATCCGCAACGATGTGACAAACTCCTGCTCTTTATAATTTCCATTTTTCAACTGCACGGCGGGGTGAATCTCCGCCAGCGTGGGCTTGTCATGCGCGAGCATCTCGCGCATGGTATCGCTCCACACATCCGCGCAGGCGCGCAAGTGCATCAACACCTCGTGCGCCGACCATGACTTTTGATTCGGCTTTGAGTACACATCTTTTTGAGTCGTCATCAACGCGGAAGAAATCCGCTGCGACGTTTCTTCCAAAATTCGTAAAACTTTTTCAATTTCATCGCGTGTGATGTTCATAGATATTTTTCTCCCGCCTCGCGCTTTCGCATCACCCGCGCAGGCACGCCGTATGCCACGCAATAAGAGGGAATATTTTTCACTGCAACCGCGCCTGCGCCAAGCACGGTTTGTTCGCCAATCGAAACGCCATGAATAATTTTTGCGCCCAGCGAAACCGCGCTGAATTTCCCAATGCAAACGTTGCCGCCGGTGACAACGCCCGGCGCAAGGCTGGCAAAGTCTCCCACTTCGCAGTCATGGTCAAGCGAAACTTGCGTGTTCAAAATGCAATGTTCGCCGATTTTGCTTTCGCTGTTGACAACCACGCCCGGCATCACCACCGTCCCCGCGCCAATCGTTACGCCCCGCGCAAGAATCGCGGAAGGATGAATCGCATTCACAAACAAAAAATTTGGCGCAAGCGATTTAATGCGCTCAACCACTTTATGGCGCGTCCAATTATCGCCAATCGTCACAATGCCGCCGCACACTTTTCCATCCTTGAATAAATTTGCAAGCATGTCTTCCGCGCCTAAAATTTTGTAACCAAAAATTTCCCCGCCTGCGGGTTTGTAGGTATCAATCAAGCCGAAAATTTCATGCCTGCCTTCCTTCTCGACAATATCCATCACCACTTTGGCATGTTCCGATGCGCCAATCAATAAAATTTTATTCATGGCTTCACCATCTCTTCCAGCAAGTTGACCAAACCTTCCGCGACCTTTTCACGGCTGAAATGTTCTTCGAGATATTTCCGCCCGCGCAGCCCCATCTCCCGCGCATGGGACTTCCGCTCCGCGAGCCGGTTCACCGCCTCTGCCAGCGCGGAGGGGTTCCCCGGTTGGGCGAATACGCCGCACCCGGCATCTTCCACCACCCGGCGAATCACGCCGTCAATCGCCAGCGCTACGGGACGTCCCGCCGCCATGTAATCGAACACTTTGTTTGGATACGTTTGTTTGTATTCTTCCAGCGGTTTAAGAATCGCAATGCACGCATCCGCGCCCGCCAGCACGCCCGCCATGTGAGACTTTGGCACGGAAGGCAAAAACGTCACGTTGCGCAAATTCATCTCCGCCGCAAGGTTCATCAACGCGGGTTTTTCTTTTCCATCTCCAACCAGCACAAAATGAATGCCTTTTCCTTCGAGCAATTTTGCCGCCTGCAAAACGACCTGCAAATCGTTCGACATGCCGTGCGCCCCCGCATACAAAGCGACAAACTTCCCCGCCAGTTGATTCTGCTCCCGAAACGCTTTGCCCTCATCCAGCGGATTGAACATGGACGGGTCCGCGCCGTTGGGGATGAGAGTCACCTGCTTTGCGCCGCGCACTTGAACGTGAGTCACAAACGCGGGGCTGTTCACCATCACGCGATGCGCGCGGCGGTATAAAAATTTTTCCAGCCATTCTGAAAGAAAAATCAATACGGGGTTTTTCAGCACGCCCACGGCAACCGCAAATTGGGGCCACAGGTCGCGCACTTCAAATAAGAATTTGGCGCGCTTTAACCATGCCAGCTTCCACGCGCTTGCGCCTTGAAAAATCGGCGGCGAAGTTCCCCACACCACATCCACATGCTTGACGCGCAGCCCCGCAAAAAACGAGGAAAACATAAAAGAGAAAAACGCAATCATGCGGTGAAAGAAAGAGGCGTGATGGGCTTCATATACGGGGACGCGAATCACATTCACGCCTTCCATCGTTTCTTCATTGCCATCTTGTAATTGTTTTCCCGTCAAATAGCTGACCGGCGAGGCAATCACCGTCACTTGATGTCCGCGTGAGGCGAGCAGCCGCGCAAATTCATGGTGGCGCGTGCCGCCCGGCTCGTTCAAAGAGGCAAAGGCTTGGTGAATGATGAGGACGTGCATCCACTATCCTTGAAGAATTTCGCGCGTTTTTTGAATGTCATTCCAAATCTGGTCGAGCAGCGCGTCCACTGAATTAAATTTCACTTCGTCGCGCAGCCTTTCCACAAATTCCAATTTTACGTTTTGTCCGTAAATATCGCCGCGCTTGAAATCGAGCAGGTGCGCTTCAAGGCTGGGAATATCGCGCGCGGGTGTGAAGGTTGGGTTAAAGCCGATGTTGGTTGCCGCCATGAATTTATTGTTTCCGACGGTTGCCCAGCACGCATAAATGCCGTTGGCGGGAATGGCTTTTTGTTCGGGATATTGAATGTTGGCGGTCGGGATGTTGATTTTTTTTCCGCGCCCATCGCCGTGAACAACCGGTCCACTTAAGGCGTATTCATGCCCCAGTAATTTTGCGGCTTCGCGCACGCTGCCAGTGGAGACCAATTTGCGAATGGCGGTGGATGAGATGACGCCGCTTTCGTCACTCACCGCGTGGATGACTTGCACTTCGTACTTCATCTCGCCGCCGAGTTCGGTCAGGCGGGCGGCGTTGCCTTCGCGTCCCTTGCCGAGCGCAAAGTCGTAGCCGATGAGCAGATGGTCAAGACCGAGATGGCGTTTGAGGCGCTGCATGTAGTCGCGGGCGGTGAGCGTGGAAAGCTCGCGGGTGAAGGGCTGCGTGATGACCACATCCACGCCCAGCCCGAAGAGCAGCTCCGCGCGTTCTTCGGGGGTGGTCAGGCACTTGATGTCATGTCCGGTTAAAACGGATGCGGGGTGCGGGTCAAAGGTCAGTACGACGGCGGGGGCGTTGTGTTTGCGCGCGCCTTCCGTCAGTTGGCGCAGAATGGCGCGGTGTCCGCGATGCACGCCGTCATATACGCCGATGGTGAGCCATGCGTTTTGGATGTTAACTTCTTCGAGGGAGTGATAATGTTTCATAAAAATAAACCGCCTTTTTTCGGCGGTTTATTTTACTCTGTTTAGTCGGATGTGAAGAAGACTTTCTTGGGCTGCCATTCTTTCGAGCCGTCTTCGTTGGTGACGAGTTCCATCAGCGCAACCAATTCGCCCTGTGTGCTGACGCCGCGCACTTTTTCGCCGGGGATGTCTTTCGCTTTGGCGCGGTGACCGTGACGCACGGCTTCCACTTCGTCTGGGTTGAGTTCCACTGCGGGCCAGTCGCCCAGCGCTTCGGCGGCGGGGATGAGGTATTGATACCAGTTTCCGGCTGCGAAGGCTTCCTGCAATTTTCGCAGTGGGACGGAATCGCGCAGTGAAAATCTTCCGCTTTTGGTGCGGCGCAAGCCGACGAGGTACGCGCCGCAGCCGAGTTTGACTCCGAGGTCGTTTGCCAGCGAGCGGACGTATGTGCCGGAGGAGCAATGCACGTCAATGACCACTTCGGGCGGCGCCCATTCCAATACTTCGAGGTGATGCACGGTGATTTTGCGCGGGGCGAGTTCCACTTCCTCTCCTTGACGCGCCATTTCGTAGGCTTTGCGTCCCTGCACTTTTACAGCGGAATAAGGCGGGGGGGTTTGTTCAATTTCGCCTACAAAGGTTTGCAGCACGGCTTCAAATTCCGCTTCGGTCACATCCACCGGGTTTTTGGTGGGGGTGAATTTTCCTTCCGCGTCATAGGTATCGGTGGTTCCCCCCAGCCGAATGATGGCTTGATAACGCTTGTCTGACGCTGAGACGTATTCGCTCAGGCGAACAGCGGGACCCACCAGCACAACCAGCACGCCCGAAGCGCGCGGGTCCAGTGTTCCCGTATGTCCGGCGCGGCGCAACCCCGTTCCGTTGCGGATTGCCTGCACGACGTCGTGCGAGGTCATGCCGACGGGTTTATCCACAACCAGCGCGCCGGAAATAGCGTTCTTTACATCCTGACTGTTTTTCATTTGTATTCCTCCTGAGGAGTTGTTGTGATTCAATTATGACACCATTGTCCGAATTTACAATGGGAAATAGTATCCATTACGAAAGTCTTATGAAAGATTAAGCATTTCGCGCGTTTTTTTGAGGACTTCGGGTTGAATTTCGCTTAACGTGCCGGGAATATCCGCTCCTGCCGCCGCGGCATGACCGCCGCCTTTGAAATGCTTTGCAACCGAAGATACATCCACCCCGGGCGCCAGCGCGCGCCAGGAAATTTTTACATGACCGTCATTTTGTTCGACGAAAACCATTCCCACTTTGTTCCCGTCAATTGCGGAAATCATGTTGATGAGGTCTGCGTCGTCGTTGCCGCTATAGCCCGCCGCTTTGCGGTCTTCCACGGTGAGCGTCCCCCAGACGATTCCGTGTTTGCTTTGCAGGCTGGAAAGCCCCGCGCCCCAATATTTTGCGGCAGGGAAGGATTTGGACACCAGCGCGCGCATGTAAATTTCGGGCATATCCACGCCTGCTTCCATCAGCGTTGCCGCCTGTCGGAGCGCTTCCGGCGTGGTGTTGGATGTGCGAAACCCAAGCGTATCGGTGATGATGCCGGTCAATAATGCGGCAGCCACCGGTTTGGTGATTTGCAGTCCCCATTGCGGCAGGTGATTGGTGAGAATCGCCGCGGTGGCGACTTCTTCCGCCTCGATGAGATTCAATTTCCCAAATTTTTCATTGGTTTTATGATGGTCAATATTAATATCGGGCTGACCAAAATTTTCGAAGATTTTCCCCGTGCGTTTGAAGTCCGCGCAATCCACTGTGATGAAGGTGTCATAGTCGCCCGTTACTTCTTTTTTGACAAGCTCGCTGCCTTCCAAATATTTGAACGAAGAAGGCACGCCGTCTGCCAGAATCATTTGCACCGATTTCCCCGCGTTTTGCAGCGCCAATCCCAGCCCAAGCAGCGAGCCAATTGCGTCCCCATCCGGGCGGACGTGCGAAGCGATGACAATGCTCTTCGCCTCCGCAAGCCTCGATTTTATATCCCCTGTGAGTTGTGTATCCACTGAGTGTATTCCTCCAAAAAAAATTTCATGACACAGCCTTTCTCATGCTGTTATGAGAAAGGCTGCGTCAGACATTAAACTGTGACATTTTCTGTGCAAATTATATTACACAAATTCAATTCATACTGATAAGAAAATTATGAAGATTGCGCGGCTTGCTTTTTCTTTTCCCTTAACTCCGCCAAAATCTTTTCGATGTGGTCGGCGTTTTCGGGCGTCGGGTCCCAGTGAAATCTCAACTTGGGGAAGGAGCGCACCTCCACGCGGGCGGAAAGTTCGCGGCGAAGAAAACCCGCGGCGGATGCCAGCCCGTCGAGAATTTCCTTCGAGCGGGTTGCTCCTTCCAGCGCGGAGACGTAAATATCCGCAAAAGAAAGTTCGCGGTCAATATTCACATCGGTGATGAAGATTTGTTTCAAGCGCGGGTCGTTAATTTCGCGCAGCAGCAAATCCGCCAGTTCCAGCCGCATACGGTCTGCAATTCGTTGAAGTCTGATTTTTGATGTCATCTCTTAATTTACGATTTTTGATTGGTAATTTATGGTTGGGCATCCGCCCAACCAACCTCTAATCTCTAATCTCTATTTATCTATTTCTCTATTCTTTTACTCCACCACATAACAAACCAGGTGGTCGCCGGGTTGAATATCGCTGAAACTCTTAAAGCCGACGCCGCACTCGTACCCCTGACGGATTTCTTTCACGTCGTCTTTTTCATGGCGCAGGGAGGAAAGGTCGCCTTCGTACACCATATCGTCGCCGCGATATAAGCGGACTTTGGCGCCGCGTCTCAATTCGCCTTCGGTCACTTTGCAGCCCGCCACGCGCCCAAATTTGGAGGCGTTGAACACTTGAAGCACTTGCGCGCGTCCGATGATTTTTTCCACCAGTTTTGGCTCCAGCATTCCTTTCAGCGCCTTTTCAATGTCTTCGGTCATGCGGTAGATGATTTCATACAGCCGAATGTCCACGCCTTCCTTTTCAGCCATGCGGCGGGCGTCCACATCCGCCTGCACGTTGAAGCCAATCACAATGGCGTTGGAGGCGGAAGCAAGCATCACATCATTTACGGTGATGTTGCCGGTTTCTGTGTGCAGAACGTGAATGGCAATTTCTCCGCCGCCGAGTTTGTTTAGCTCTGTCACAATCGGGTCAAGCGAGCCTTGCACGTCGGCTTTGACAATCAGGTTCAGTCCTTTTGCTTCGCCCGCTTTTACGTTGGCGAACAAATCTTCCAGCGAAACTTTCTTCTTTGCCTGCGCCTGTGTTTTTGCCGCTTCGATTCTTTCTGCAACAATGGCGCGCGCGACCTTTTCCGATTCAACCACTTCAAAAATATCGCCTGCGGAGGGGACGTCGTTCAATCCCATGACTGCAACCGGGGTGGAAGGTCCAGCCTTTTTTATTGGCTTGCCCTTGTAGTCGCTCATTGCGCGCAATTTGCCGTAGGCAGTTCCCACGACAATTACGTCGCCGGTTTCAAGCGTGCCGTTTTGCACCAGCAGGGTGGCAATTGTTCCTTTGGCTTTATCCAGTTTGGCTTCAATGACTGTGCCAATCACTTTGCCGCTTGGGTTGCCTTTGATGTCGCTGCTGTCTGCAACGAGCAAAATGCCTTCGAGCAAATCGTCAATGCCTTGTTTTTGCTTTGCGGAAACGGGCACCACCATTGTATTGCCGCCCCATTCATCGGGGACAAGGTCGAGCTCGGCGAGCTGCTGCTTCACGCGGTCGGGGTTGGCGTTGGTTTTATCCACTTTGTTCAGCGCGACCATGATTGGCACGCGGGCTGCTTTTGCGTGGGCAACCGCTTCGCGGGTTTGGGGCATTACGCCGTCATCCGCCGCCACCACCAGCACAACAATATCCGCGCCTTGCGCGCCGCGCGCGCGCATTTGCGTAAACGCGGCGTGACCGGGCGTATCAAGGAAGGTGATTAATCTTCCCTTCTTTTCCACTTGATATGCGCCAATGTGCTGGGTGATGCCGCCCGCTTCGCCTGCGGCCACTTCGGTTTGGCGAATGGCGTCGAGCAGGCTGGTTTTGCCGTGGTCCACATGCCCAAGAATGGTAACGACCGGCGGGCGCGGTTTGAGCAACGCGCTGTTTTCACCCGCAATCATGCGGCGCCAGAGAGGCACTTCCCCCGTTTCGGCTTTTTCCGGTTCTTCCACTTGTTCCAGAACCGCTTCCAGCCCATATTCACCGACCACAATGGCTGCGGTGTCAAAATCTATGGTCTGGTTGATGGTTGCCATCACCCCGTTTGCCATTAATTTTTTAATTAAGTCAATCGGGCTTTTTTCAATCTTTTGCGCCAAATCGCGAATGACGATGTTGGCAGGTAGTTCAACTTTGCTGCTCATAGAGCCACCTCCTTGCTGTAATATGCAAATTCAACCGCATGTTGATTTGCACTCTTCAATGCCCCAAGAGATGCCGCTCCATGAGCGGGTGGCTTTAACCGTTCATGGGCTTCTCTTGAGTCTCCGCCTGTGACGGCAGAGTGTTCATAAAGTCTTCCAGTTGAGCGCGGTCTTCCGCGCTCAACTCGGTTTTCAATGCGTTTGCCAGCGCGCCTTTTAAGCCGCGCAGCCAGCATTCACGGGTATCGTGCAGGTATGCTCCCCGCCCGGCGAGCTTGCCGGTTGGGTCAATTTTTACGCCGTCAGCGGTGCGGACAATGCGCACAAGCTGGCGTTTTGGCATGACTTCGCGGCAGCCCACGCAGGTACGCTGCGGGATGTGTTTTACGCGTTGGACGGGTTTCTTTTTCACCTTTGGAATACCAGTCTAAATGTATGGAAAGGAAAACGATTTTATAAGGTGAGTTTAATCTTACCATTCGTCGTCGTCGCCGCCGCGTTTGTGAATCTTGCGGCCCACAACTTCACCGAGGTCTTCGTCAAACTCCAATTCAACCGATTTCTTTTTGCTTTTCTTTCCTTTTTTGTTTTTATCGCCTTTTTCAGAAATTTCATCGTCTTCGGCGGCGTTGCTTTGGAAGATTTCCGGCTTCATCTTGAACAATTCGTCCAGCGAAACGCCGTCTTTTGCGTTTTCATCTTCCATTTCAACCGGCGCGGGCTTTCTTTCCTTCTTGTCTTTCTTGGCGGGCGCGGTTTCTGCCGCGGGGACAGGCTCCACTGCTGCGGGGGCTGTGGTTTCCGCCGTTTCCAACGGGGCGGGAATTTCTTCCACCGGGGCGGGCGCTTCCGCCGCAGGTTCAGGGAAGGTTAATTTTGCAAGCGATTCTTCAATGTTTTGAATGGATTTGGAGCCAATGCCCGGCAATTTTAATACTTTATCCGGGTCGGTTTTGAGCGCGAACATTAAAGCGCCGACGGTTTCATACCCGGCTTCAGTGAGGATGTTAAACGTATGTTCCTTGATACCGGCTTGTTCGAGCGGCATTTCAAACGCGGCGGCGGGAATATCCGCGCGGGCGTTTGCGGCGCGTTCATCTTCGGCGCGGGCGGCATCTTCTTTAACTTGATTGTTGCGCTTTTCCACGCGGTCCACAAATTGAGCAAGCATGTTGTATTCTTCGGGTGTTACCGGGCGGTTTTCGGCTTTGCGCGCCAGCGCTTCCTCCACTTGTGGAATCATATCCACCGCGTTGGGCAGCATTGCCGCCAGTTCGGGGTTGTCTTGCAGTTTTTTCACTGCGTCGCCAGCCGCTTCGGTCAGCGATTTGATGTCAATCCGCCAGCCGGTTAATTTGGCGGCGAGGCGCGCGTTTTGCCCGTCGCGTCCAATTGCCAGACTGAGTTGGTCCTCCCCGACGACCACCGTCGCGGTGCGCGCGTTGTCAAATTCCGAAAGATATACGCCGGTGACGCGCGCGGGGCTGATGGCTTTGGAGATATACACAATCGGGTCTGCATCCCATTGGATGATGTCAATTTTTTCGTCGTGCAATTCTTTGACGATGGCTTGAATGCGCACGCCTTTAATGCCCACGCACGCGCCGACGGGGTCAATGCCGGGCTGCGTGGCAGAGACGGCAACTTTGGCGCGCGCACCCGGCTCGCGTGAAATGGCGCGAATTTCAACAATGCCATGATAAATTTCCGGCACTTCGTTTTCCAGCAGGCGGCGCAAAAAGTTGCGGTGCGCGCGCGAAAGCACAATTTGCGGTCCGCGTGTGCCGTCTTTTACTTCCATCACCACGGCGCGGATGCGGTCATGCAGTTTCAGGCGTTCGCCGGGAATTTTTTGTGTGTTGGGAAGCACGCCTTCGGCTTTCATATCCAGCCCGACGGTGACGCCTTGCGCGTTAATGGCTTGCACAACGCCGGAGATAATTTCGCCGACTTGACGTTCAAAATATTGCATCTGATTTGAGCGTTCCGCTTCGCGGATGCGCTGTTGAATGACCTGACGCGCGGTTTGCGCCGCCACGCGCCCAAAGTCGGCGGGCGTGGATTCAACCACAATCATATCGCCGGGCTGAACTTCCGGGTTCACTTTGCGCGCTTCTTCTAGCAGCACTTCGGTGCGGGCGTCCACCACGGCGTCTTCCACCACTTCTTTTTCCGCATATACGGTGACAGCGCCGGTGTTGGGGTCCAGTTTGGCTTCCACATGCTGCGCGGTGGAAGCGCCCACAGCCCGCCGATATGCGGATACCATCGCCGATTCAATCGCGGCGATGACCACATCTTTTGCGAGCTGTTTTTCTTCCAGCACTTCATTGAATGCCGATGCAAATTCATTTTTTGCCATGCTGCGTACTCCGTTACTCCTTGTTACAAGCAGAAAAGTGGGGGCTACCCACTTTTCTGCGTCTTCTTTATTGGGTTGTCCTTGCGGGGGGAATTTTAGCATAGAGGCATGGATGACGCAAGGGAGCGTGTGTTAGAATTCTTTGTGTGAGTACAGATACGATTTTGTTTCTTGCCTCCAACTCTCCGCGCAGAAGGCAGTTGCTTGCCCTCGGCGGGTTGGAGTTTCGCGCGGCGGGCGCGGATGTGGATGAGTCGCAGCGGGCGGGCGAATCTCCCCGCGCGTATGTCACCCGCTTGGCGGAACAAAAAGCGCGGGCTTTGAGTCATCTATCGTATGACGGGCAGATTTTCATCGGCTCGGATACCACAGTGGTGATTGACGATTGCATCCTTGCCAAGCCGCAAGATGAAGCCGATGCAGCGCGGATGTTAAAGTTGCTGCGCGGAAGGACGCATCAGGTTTTTACGGGCGTGACCGTGTTCCGCCCGCAGGATAACGCCTGCCATACAGAACTATGCGTCACCGATGTTCCGATGCGCGCGTATTCCGATGAAGAGATTGCCGCGTACATTCAAACCGGCGACCCGATGGACAAGGCGGGCGCATACGCCATTCAGCATCCGCAATTCAATCCCGTTCAATCCATGCGCGGATGTTACGCGGGCGTGATGGGGCTGCCGCTTTGTCACCTTGCGCGGGCGCTGAAAAAAAACGGCGTGGAATTTAAAGCCGATGTTGCCAAAGCCTGCCAGCGGTTTCTTCAATATGACTGCCCTGTTGCCGATGCAATTTTGCGCGGCGCGTTGTAGCATACCTCCTTGTTTCAACCCTCCTCCCAAAAAAGGAAAAGAATGAAAGTTTTACGTTTTATCCATTTTTGCTTAATCATTGCTTTATTATCCGCCTGCGCCTCTTCCAATGGCGAACCCGGCGGCTCGCTGCTGGGCAATGTGTTTGCGACAGATACGCCCACGCCTCCGCTGCCGACGGCGCAAGTGCGCACCACGCCCGCGCCGGATGTGCGCGCCGCAGTGACGGAATATTTACAAGCCATGCAGACGGACAGCTATGAAGTCATGTATGCCATGTTGACCAAAGAAAGTCAAAGCGCGGTGACGCTGGAGAATTTTTCCAAACAATACAACAACGCGCTGAACACCATGAGCGCAAAAAGTTTTGAATTTACCATCAATTCTTCGCAGCTCAGCCCGTATGATGCGGAAGTGGCGTACAGCATTAAGTATCAAACCGTGCTGGCGGGCGATATTCAACGCAATATTGTGATGCGCTTGAAAAACGAAAACAATGCGTGGAAAGTGGTGTGGGACCCGTCTTTAATTTTGCCCGAGCTGGCGGGCGGCAATCAACTGGCAATGGAATACAGCACGCCTGCGCGCGGCAATATTTATGACCGCGAAGGCAACCCACTCGTGGCGCAGGCGGATGCGTTTGCGTTTGGCATTCAAACCGACCAGATTGATTATGAAATGGTGGACGCGCTCACCGGCGAACTTGGGCGCTTATGCGGCTATGACCCCGTCTTCATCCGCAACCGCATTGACGCGCTTGGACCGGGCTGGTACATTCCCATGTGCGAAGGCACACGCGAGGAAGCCGCGCGCCTGCTTGCCATTAACCCCGGCGGGCTGGTGGTGCAAAGTTACAGCTCGCGGTATTACTTTGAAACCGGGCTTGCCCCGCAGGTGGTGGGGTACACGCTTTCCATTCCGCCGGAGGATATGAACGAATACCGCCGCCGCGGCTATGATGGAAGCGAAAAGGTCGGGCGGGCGGGCATTGAGCAATGGGCGGAAGATTACCTCTCCGGCAAGCACGGCGGCGTGCTGCGCGTAATTGCCCCCACCGGGCAAATTGTTGCCACGCTTGGGCAAAGCGAACCCGAACCCGCCGACTCGGTTTATTTGACGATTGATGAAAACATGCAGCGGCAGGCGCAGCGTGCCATTGAATTTTTCCGCGGCGCAATCGTTGTGATGGAAGTGGACACCGGCAGAATTTTGGCAATGGCATCCTCGCCCGATTTTGACCCCAACCTGTTTGAGCCGAATAACCCCAACAATGCCACCGGTTTGCCGGAGTTGTTGAATAATCAAACCCAGCCGTTGTTAAACCGCGCCGCGCAGGGGCAGTATCCGCTTGGTTCGGTGTTCAAAGTGATTACATACGCCGCCGCGCTTGAAAGCGGGCTGTACCTTAAAGAAACGCAGTATGACTGTCAATACGAATTTCGTGAATTGCCCGACCGCGTGTTATACGACTGGACGTACGAAAACTGCCAGCAGGCGGTGGCGCGCGGCGAGTTTTGTGACGATTCTTCCGAACTGCCTTCCGGTTTAATTACTTTGCAGGAAGCTATCATGCGTTCATGCAACCCGTATTTCTGGCACATCGGCTTGGATTTATACAACTTTGACCGCAAGAACGATATTTCTAACATGGCGCGCGCGTTTGGTCTTGGCTCGCCCACCGGCATTCAGCAAATTCCCGAAGAGGCGGGGCAAATTAACGACCCGGCAGGTCCGGTGGAGGCGGTGAACCTTGCCATTGGGCAGGGAGATATGCTCGTCACGCCGCTGCAAGTGGCAAACTTTATGGCTGCCATTGCCAATGGCGGAACATTGTACCGCCCGCAAATTGTGGAAAAAATTCAACCGGTGGAAGGCTCGCCAAAGTTAACTTTCACGCCCGAAGTGCGCGGAACGCTTCCGCTTCGCGCGGAGAATTTGCAATCGCTTCAAGAAGCGCTCTTTATGGTGACCAACTTTAATAAAGGCACAGCGCGGCTTGCCATTCGCGGTTTGCAGTTTGATGTGCTGGGCAAAACCGGCACCGCCGAAACCGGCTTGACCGCTCCCCACGCATGGTTTGCAGGCTACACCGATAATGAAGCGGATACGCAGCTGCCTGATATTGCCATTGCGGTCATTGTGGAAAACATCGGTCAGGGTTCGGAATATGCCGCACCCATCTTCCGCGCAATGGTGGAGAGTTATTATTACGGCAGCCCGCAGCGCAAGTTTTACGATTGGGGCGCCATTGGCGAGCCGCCTTACACTCCCACACCGTAATCTATGCAAACACAAGGTTTAATTGTCAAAGCCCAATCGGGGTTCTTCACAGTGCAAACCGATGAAGGACTCGTCACCTGCCAGTTGCGCGGAAAATTTAAAAAAGGAAAAGCCACAGGCGACCTTGCCGCGCTTGGCGATATTGTGGAAATTACCGTTTTGCCCGACGGCACGGGCGTGATTGATTCCGTCCGCGAGCGCAAACAATCCATTGTGCGGCTCGACCCGCGTCCGCAAGGCGAATACCGTCAGATTCTGCTTGCCAATGCCGACCAAGCCGTGTTTGTCTTTGCGTGCGCGAACCCCGCTCCGCGCCTGCGAATGCTCGACCGCTTTCTTGTCGTTGCGGAAAAGCAGGGCATCCCGCCGGTGATTATTGCCAATAAAATTGACCTTGTGCAAAATCCGCGCGAGACGTTTGGCATGTATGAATCCATTGGCTACCGCGTGATTTACGCTTCCACGAAAACGGGAGCGGGGCTGGATGAGATTAAATCCATTCTGCAAGGCAAAGTAAGCGCATTGGCGGGACCCAGCGGCGTGGGAAAATCCAGCCTGCTGAATGCCATCCAAAGCGGGTTGGGACTCGCGGTGAATGAAGTCAGCTCCGCGATGAAAAAGGGACGTCATACCACTGTGGTGCGCCAGATGTTCCCGCTGGAAGGCGGCGGCTATGTGGCAGATACGCCCGGCTGGAAAAGCCTTGCATTGTGGGATACCGAACCCGAAGAAATGGACGCATACTTTCCTGAACTGCGTAATTTGGTGACGCATTGCCAGTTTAGCGATTGCTCGCACAAGCACGAACCCGGCTGCGCAGTACGCAAAGCGGTGCAAGAGGGCAAAGTTCACCCTGAACGATATGACTCGTATTTAAGATTAAGAGCAGGGCAAGAGTGAGATGATTTTGGATTTTGGATTTGCGATTTTACAACTGCCCATAACCTGCAAACCTTTCAACTTGCACCCTGTAACCCCATGACCAACTGGAATATCCTCGGACACGAATGGGCGGTGGAATTGCTTCGCCGCCATGCAGCGCGCGGAGAAACCCGCCATGCCTACCTCTTTTGCGGACCGCCCGGCGTGGGTCGGCGCACGCTTGCCTTAAAACTCGCCCAAGCCATTAACTGCGAAACGCCCATCGCCCCCGGCGAGCCGTGTAATGCCTGCCGCAATTGCAAGCAAATTGGCGAAATGCGCCACCCTGATTTAAGCGTGATTTTTCCTACAATTCCAGACCCTAATGACCGCAAAATTTTAATTCCCAACCTTGAGGCTGGGATAATTCGCGTCGAGCAAATAAGAGACTTTCGTCATTTATTTGCGCTTAAGCCATATCAATCTCAATATCGTGTTGCTTTGTTTGTTCGGTTTCACCAATCCAACGAAAACGCGGCAAACGCCCTGCTCAAAACATTGGAGGAAGCGCCTGCGCACGCCATTTTGCTGCTTACCGCCGACACGCCCGAACAACTGCTGCCCACCATCATCTCGCGTTGTGAAATTTTGAGGCTGCGCCCCCTGTCTGTTTCCGCCATCCAAGCGGATTTAATGCAGCGCGGCGAATCTTCAGAACGGGCGAATCTGCTTGCCCATCTTTCGGGCGGGAGACCCGGCTTTGCCCGCCGCCTCGCGGAAGATTCTTCGTTCCTTGAACAGCGCGCGGAAATGCTGGACGATTTGCAAACCCTGCTTTCCGCTTCGCGGGTGCAAAAGTTTGCCTATGCGGAAAAGATGTCCAAAGACAAAGATGCGATGCGCCAGACCATCTTAACGTGGCTTTCGTATTGGCGCGATGTGATGCTGCGAGCCGTGCAGTCGCAAACTCCGCTGATAAATGAGGATTTGACAATGGAAATTGAATCGCTGGCGGGGCGGGTGAATTTGCCCGCCGCGCGAAAAACCGTCCGCAGGCTGGAAAACGCACTCAGTCAAATGGAACAAAATGTCAACACAAGACTGCTGGCGGAAGTCCTGTTGATGGATTTGCCGAAGGTGTAAAAGCCTTCCCGTTATAAAAGCACAAACGCAAAACTGGCGGAAAGGATGACAAGGAAGATGCAGCCGATTCCCCACAGGCTGACGTGCCGCGCGCGCTTGAAGAAGTCGTGATTTTCATTCCCCGCGCCCCAAACAAAACTTGAAGTCGGTCCGAATAAAATGCGATACCCATGCGGGCGGTATTGAAACACATTCACCATAATACCAACCAGCAGCATAAAAGCGGAAATGCCCATGCAGAAGAAGAACAAAATTCGGGGCAGGGGATATGCGTACCAATTGGAAGGCAGAGCGGCGTTTAATTGTTTGAATAGGTTTTGAATAAAGAAGACCAACGGCAGGGCATACAGCCAAAAAATGACAGTGGGAATTTTTTCGCCGCTTGGGAGTTTGTAAATCAGGTTTTCAAATTTATCAATGTAATCGTTTGCCCATTTGCGGTCTTCAGATTTAACGCGCAGGCTGATGCGGTCCGCGCGCCCGTCCCAAAAATCTTTTTGCGGGATGTTGAAGGCGACGCGGATGTGCCAGTTTTCGGGCGGGGGGATGATTTTATTTCCTTCCAACATGCCGGTTTGGTTTTCAAAATCCGCTTCCATGATGAGTTGAATGATGCTTTTCTGTTGCACGTCCAAATCGTGCGTGACATCCTGAATGCGTTTGGTTTTGAAATACCGAAAATCGGAATGGACGATGGTATATATCAACCCGGCGGGCGCGGGGAAGCGCTGCGCGGCGTTTTCAAGCAGGCGGTGAAATTCTTTCAGCCTGTCTTCTGTCAATATGAATGTTTTGTAAAATGTTTCATCAATGCCATAGGTGAGGTTCATATCCGCTCTTGATTGGGATTGCGTTTTATTTCAACAAATCTTTCAACACGGAAAAAGGCGAGTCGCCTTCTTCGGGCGCGTGACCGCAATCCTTGACGTTGAGGTTTTGTCCGCATTCGATACACAAGCCTTGACAATCGGGCTTGCAAATGGGGCTGATGGGAATTTCAATCAGCGCGTATTCGCGCAGCAGGTCGGCGAAGTCAATTTGACCGGATTCGGGCAGGATGAGTCCCGAGTCGGTGACGGAGCGCGAGTCGAAGGCGTACAGCTCGCTGAACGTCCATTTCAGGCGGTGGTCAAAGTCGGTCAGGCAGCGCACGCATTCGAGGGTGGTGAAAGCCGCGAAATCCGCCTGCACGAAGAGTCCCTGCGGGGTGCGCGAGATGTTGAAATTGCCGGAAAAGCCGCTCAGTTCAAGGTCGTCTCCGAGCGTGATTTTTTCAAATTCAAAAGGAAAGTCGTGATTCCGCCCGATTTCTTCATGGGCGATGAATCCGACGTTGATGCGAAAGGGTTTGCGTGGGTTGGGCATGGGGGGTTAGATGATTAGATGATTAGAAGATTAGAGGATTAGAGGATTAGAGATTGGTAATTGGTGATTAGATGATTAGGGATTGGATGAATAGATAAGTAGAAATCTCCAATCTCTAATCTCCAATCTCTACTTATCTATTCTCTATTCCTCTATTCTCTTATATCTTCCTATCCACAATATACTTCGCCAGGTTTTCGAGCGCGGCGCGTTCGGTGGAGGACGGAAAGCGGGAGAGCAGATTCAAGGCGCGGTCTATGTGTTCTTCCGCTTCGCGCATGGCTTTCTGCGGGCAGCCGCTGGCGCGGATGTTTTCGATGAGGCGGTTCATGTTTTCGACGTGAGTCCAGCCGCCCGAAGGCAGGGAAAGCACGTCCGCGTCGCCGGGGTTCATCTCGGCGTAGTAGATGGCGGGCAGGGTGACCAGCCCGTTGAGCAGGTCCGAGCCGAGCGGTTTGCCGACGGCGGCTTGGTTGCCGGTGAAGTCGAGGACGTCGTCCACAATTTGGAACGCCATGCCGATTTGGTAGCCAAAGTCGCGCATGGCTTCGACGGCGCCGTCTTCCGCGGGGCTGACCATCGCGGCGGCGCGGGAGGTCATCTCGAAGAGCGAGGCGGTCTTGGCGTAGATGCGCTGATAGTAGTTCTCGCGGTTAATCACGCCGCGCGCGGAGAACATTTGAGTCAGCTCGCCGTTGACGATGATTGCCAGCGTCTCGGAGAACAGTTTCATCAGCGGCAGGTGGTCGGTTTCGGCGGCGAGCTTGGCGGCGCGGGCGAAGAGAAAATCGCCCGTCAGCACCGTCGCGGGCGGCGACCAGCGCGCGTTCAGAGTCGCCATGCCGCGCCGCAGCAACGCGCCGTCAATCAGGTCGTCATGCACCAGCGTCGCCGTGTGCAGCAATTCCACCGCCGCGCCGAGCGTGACGGTTTTTTCGAGGGGCGCGCCGAGCATGTTGCCGACGAGCAGGCTGAGGGTGGGGCGGACGCGCTTGCCCCCCGCGGACATGAGATGGTCGAGCGCGGCGCGCAAGTCGGCGTGCGATTCGTCCGCCTGCGACCGCATTCGTTCCTCAACGAGTTTGATTTCTTCGGTTACGGGTGAAATGAATGATACTGCGCTCAAGTCAATCTCCCCATGCGAAGAGCCGCGCCGCGTTTTGGGCGGTTTGGGCGGCAACCTCCGCAGGGCTTTTGGAATGGATTTCCGCTATTTTATCAGCTATATGGGAGACGTAGGCAGGTTCGTTTCTTTTACCCCGATGAGGGACGGGGGGAAGAAAGGGGGAGTCGGTTTCGATGAGTAAACTGGTCAATGGTAATTGTTTGACGATTTCGCGCTTTTGCTCCGCTTTGGGATAGGTGACGGGACCTGTCACCCCGATGTAAAAATTCAACGCGATGGCTGCCCGCGCGGTTTCCAACGTCCCGTTGAACGAGTGCAGGACCCCGGGCTTTTCTTTCAGGCTGCCGCTTAAGCCCGCCTGCCAGCCGCTTAAGATTTCGAGCAAGTCCGCCGAGCATTTTCCAAACCACGCGTCGTTTTCCTCGCGCATGTGAATGATAACGGGCTTGTTCGCTTCCTTTGCAAGCGCAAGTTGTTCTTTTAACTTCTCGCGTTGATTCGCCCGTTCGCTTTCGTCCTTCACCCAGTAATAATCCAGCCCAATTTCGCCGATGGCGACGACTTTGGGATGCGACGCAAGCTCTTTAACCCGCGCGAAGGTCTGCGGGGTGAATTGATTCAGGTCGGTGGGATGAAAGCCAACGGCGGCGAAGATTTCGGGATACCGCTCCGCGATGGCAACCGCCTCCGCGCTGGATGTGTGATGAAGTCCGGGAATCAACATGCGCGTCAAGCCCGCATCGCGCGCGCGCTGAATCACGTCCGCAAGGTCGGCGCGGAATTTGGGGTAGTCGAGGTGGCAGTGGGTGTCGGTGAGGGGCATGGGGTAAATAGTAATTGGTAATTGGAGATTGGTGATTGGAGGTTGGTGAAGGGTAAATGGTAAATGGTGAAGGGTAAATGGTAAATGGTGAATGGTAAGTGGTAAGTGGAGATTGGGGAGCAGGCGTCCCGCGCCGGGATGGGTGCGTGGCGTTAGTAAGTTTTCATTCTCTGTGAGGCGTCACCCTGAGCGCAGCGAAGGGGCTTTGAGACAATCGTAAAGATTTCCACCCTACGGGCGCAATGTCGCTGTCGCTCGAAATGACAATCTTAAGACGGGTATGATACGCCGAGACCTGACGGGTTTCCATAGAACCTGAATCAACCAGCGCCATTGTAATTCACGGGATGCGAATCGACTCGAACTCCGCTGAAACCCGTCAGG
>DAOTZP010000013.1:0-7393 GCA_034434265.1 Anaerolineales bacterium
TCAAGAAGCTGTATTCAGTGCCGCTGGCGCGGTTTTCCACCGCTGTTTGTAATTCACGCTGTAAAATTTCCGCTTTGTAGGTTGCCATTAAAACGCCAAGAATTTGACTTTCCTCATTCATGATTGGCACGGATATGTACAGGACGGGGGCGCTGTATTTTCGTGGAAACTGCACATTGGAAATATGAGGAGTCTGGGCGTTTAATGTTTCGGTGAATGCGCTTTGCTCAACATAGCTGGCTCCCACATTTGCCTGAACGGTATCAAGCACATTGATTCCGTTTTTGTTTAGCAGCGCGTACGAAATGGCAAACCCGCTTTCTCTTTTTGCAAATGTTTCAAGAATTTCCTGGGCGTGCGCCCCTTCTTCCGAGCCTTTTTTCTTGGAATCCGGCAGCGACATAAAATTAACAATATCGGGCAGGTTTGCTTCAATTGAAAGCGCGTCCACCCGTTCTTGTAAGAATTGACTTAAGCGCGTGCTGGTGGATGTTGCGCTTTCCTGCAAGCTGGCTTCAATCTGTGTCTGTAACACTTGCTGCGCGGATACATATAACTGAACGCCTAACAAAACAAGCGGCACGGTGCTTAAGACCAGAAAGCCGACCACCAATTTTGTGCGTAAGTTAAATTTGGGAAATTGACCGGCTAAAATGAAAATATAAATGCCGCCCAGCAGCAGCGCAATATTTGTGCCGATTCCCGGCGTGGAAGACTGCGGAACGCCGGTGGTAAATTGGTCAATTAAGATGGTGGATACGCTTGCAACAAGCGACGCGCCAATTGCGCGCGCCGCCCACTTTGGCGAAAGCGTGTAAAAAGCAATCGTTGAAATCAGGATGACATTTGTAATGCCCGTGGGAATTGCCAACCCTTTTTGAATAAACACGCGGGCAAATATGGTAATAATCAGCGCGCTGATGATTAACAATGCCCCCAGCTCGCCTTTTTGGCGTTTTGCAAGGGCGGCTGCTATAAAGGCGGTCAGCGCGGTGCCAAGTATCAACGCAAGGCTTGTGCTGATGGCAATGCTGCGCTCAATTGCAATGACACTGAAGGCAATTAACAGGAAGATGACGCCGGTTGCAAGGCTGATGGTAAACGCGTTTTTTTCGCGTTTTTCTTTTTCCTGTATTTCTAACGTGTTTGCGGTGTTGTTGTTCATGCAATTAAATCCTGTGGCGTCTTTTCAAATGTATCATCTTTTTTACCGGTTAAGCCATTCTTCAATCGTTTTACAACGTGAATTTTTTTGAATCTGCCGCCGTTTTTTCTTCCTCAGCCGGGTCCAGCTTGATAATAATATCCGCATCGTCAAGGATGGCGCTTAATTCTTTTGCAGCCGTTTGCAAAATGCTTTCAGTCTGGAAGGATGACCCGATTTTTGCGGAAATATCGGATACGATGCGCTCTTGCTCGGCGCGGCGCGTTGTTTCATCGAACAGGCGCGCATTTTCCGCTGAAAGGGCAACGCGCTCCGCCACGGCGCGAATTAAGTCCATTTGGTCGGCGGTGAAGCGCGTGTTTTGCGGCGATTGCACGGTAAGCGTGCCTATGGTTTCTCCGCGCAACTCAATCGGTATGGTGATTTCCGATTTGCGGCGGTCAATTTCTTTCTTGGAAAGTTCCTCTTCGCTTTGTATGGGCAGCGCGCCGATGGCGGAATACCGAAAGCCGAGAATTTTCTCCTCTTTTGGAAGGCGGCGCCACGTTTCACGCAGATACTGGCGTTGAATGGCATCTGCCTCCGCAAGCGTTTTGCTGGTTTTGTCGAACAGACGCGCGTTTTGAATTGCCAGACTGACCTGGTCCGCCAGCGCGGATAGAATCTCGATGTCTTCCTCTGAAAACGCGTTCGATTCCGTGCTTTGAATATCCAACGCGCCGATGATTTTATCTCCATCCTTCAGCGGCAATGCCATTTCAGAGTGGGTTTCCGGCAGGTCGGGATTGTTGAAGTAAACCACATCCTGCCCCACATCCAACGCGATGCGCGCATTGCCTGTGCTGGTGGCATACCCCACAATGCCTTGCTCGCCGATTTTTAATTGATGACCGCGCTGCAGCATTCTTTGACCGCCTTCGCTGTTGGCTGCAACCAGAATGGCATATTGATTGTTATCGTCGTTCAGGAAGATGCCAACATGGTAAAAACCAAACTGCTCGCTGACCACCCGCGTAATATTTGGAAGCAGGTCTTGCAGTTTGCTTGAAGCTGTGATGGATTTTGAGACGCGTATAATGGCTTCAAACTGTTTGGCGCGCCGCTCAATATAACGCACTGCTTTATTTAACTCGTTGGTGCGTATGGCAACGCGGTTTTCCAAACTGCTGATTAAATCCGAAATTTGCCGCGTGAGCGAATTGAAGATTTCAGCAATGACTGTAAATTCATCCGCTCCGGCGGTGCTGATGTTGGAAATTGCCTGTTCGCGTTGGAATCTTTCCGCTCCTTCTCTCAAGTCTTGCAGCGGACGGCTGATGCTGATTGAAATTAAGACGGAGATAAACAATGCGGCGAAAAAGCCCAAAGTAAACAGAATAACCCCAAATTGAAGGCTTTGCTGTGCTTGGGAAAGCACTTCTTGATTGCGCGCCGCAACCGACTGGGCGTTTTGTTTTACCATCAAATCCAGGCGGATGTTAATATCGCTGCCCAGCTGCTGCAATTGCGCCACGAGGCGGGTGGCTTCTTCCTGGTTGCTTTCCCGGTCCGCTTTTTGCAAGTCGGAAATTCCCTGACGATAGACTTCGAGCGAGCGGGTGATGATGGCCAAGTTTTGAATTTGTTCAGGCGTGGTGGCAAGGCTGCTGGCTTCTTTCAAATCCCGTAAAGCTTGATTGGTGTCGTCAAGCGCTTCAAAAGGACTTGGCGTAAGGTCCTGGATGTACCGGTTTAGGTTTAATTGCGAAATGGCAACCCGCCGCGAGGCAGTCAGCAGCAGCCGTTCAATACGGGCATCTACATTGGTGACTTGCGAGAGCTGGACAGCCAGCGAGTTTAAGTTGACCAGAACAACCGGCGCAATAACGCCCGCCAATGTCATAATCAGCATAAAGCTCAAAATGATGCGGGTGCGGACGGAAATGCGCCTGATGAATCTGTCAAAAATCCAGTTTTTCATTGGCAATACATCCTATTGTGATGGCTGGGCTTTTTCCCAGAATTCGTTGGTAAATACCGTATCCGGCTCCATTTGCGTTTTGAGAATGTTATAGGTAAACAATTCATTAATCACTCTTGCAATGTCGGCTCGGTCGGTATATCCAATCGGGTGAATGCCAGCCTGAACCAGCTTGGCAATTTCGCGTATCATGGCAATTTGATGCTCGCGGTTTTGAATGCCGGTATTGTCATACTTAAGAACAATATCAGCCGCTTCTTCATGGTTTTGCACCGCATATTCCCATCCGCGCAAGCTTGCGCGCAGCATACGAATCATTAAATCGGGGTTTTCTTCCGCCAGTTTCTTGCTGGTAAATAATACATCGCCGGGGAAGTCCAGCCCGTAGTCGGCGTAGTTAATGATGTTGATGTCGCCGGGCTTGTATCCGTTTTCAATGACGGTGTTGTATTCATTGTAAATCATCGCCGAAGCCACATCCAGCTCGCCGTTTAAGAAAGCGTCCATGCTGAAACCTTGCGCGACTAGCGTAAATTTGCCGGGGTCTATTCCTTCCTTTGCAATCAGCGCGTCAAACTGGGCTTCCCAGTTTCCGAGCCAGATGCCTACTTTCTTTCCTTCAAAATCCTTTGGCGCGCGTATTCCGGATTCTTTTTTGGCAATCAGCAGCAACCCGTTGGTTTGTTGAATCTGCGCTATGCTGACAAGGTCGTTTGTGGATTGGGCGGCGACCAAAACATCCGCCAGCAGGCTTGTGCCAAATTGAGCGGCGCCACTCCGCACTGAATTGATGGGGGAGATATCAGGTCCGCCGGGTCGGATTGTAAGATTGATATTCTCTTCTTTGTACCATCCCTTTTCCAGCGCCACATAATATCCTGCAAACTGTGCCTGCGTGACCCATTGCAATTGAAGGGTAATATCGTCCGTTTTAATTGTTGGCGTGTTTGTTTGCTTGCCGGCGCAGGCAGAACCAATAAACACAGCGAGCAATGTCGTCCAAAGAATGCGTGAAAAGTATTTTTTCATCTTGGAATCCTTTTATTGGTCATCCTGCTCTTTTGGGGCAAGTTTAAGCACAACTTCCGAGCCGGGTATCATGCGGCCAAGTTCTTCCACCGCCGTTTGCAGCACATTTTTTAAGTTGATTGAAGCGCTGATTTTTTCCGTCATATCGCGGATGGTTTGCTGTTTGATTACTTGCCGCTGCGATTCTTGAATCAGGCGCGCATTTTCCAACGCAATGGAAAGACGGTCTGAAATTGCTTCCACCAGATTAATTTCATCTTTTGACCATTGATGTTTTTTGGAAGGCTCTTTTACTTTCAACGTGCCGATGACCTGCCCGCGCAGTTTGATGGGAACAATAATGACCGGCTCTTGACCGTCTTGTTCAGCATTCCAGTACATTGCAGCGCCGCGATTCATGACCTCGCGAATATCTTCGCTTTCCACCGGCGCGCTTAGTTTTTCGCCGCCTTTGATTGTCTGCCTGTATCCTGTGATGGCTTCGTTGGCGGTAAAGGCAAGCCAGCTTTCCTGCAAGTTTTGCCTGTACAGCATTTGAATTTCGTTCAAGGTTTGCTGTGTGCGTTCAAACAGGCGCGCGTTTTCAACCGCAATTGAAATTTGGTCTGTCAGAATGCTCAGATTTTTTGCGTCTGTTTCTGTAAAGGCGTTTGGCTTGTTGCTTTGCACATCGAACACGCCGATTACGCGCCCGCGAATGCGGAGGGGGAGCGCCATTTCAGAGCGGGTGGAGGGCATATCTGGGTTGTTGAAGTAAACCGCGTCCTGTCCCACATCCAACGCGATGCGGGACACGCCGGATTTTGCCACATATCCCACGATGCCGCTTCCAAGTTCAAGCCGATGTCCGCGCGCCAGCATTCTTTTTCCGCCTTCGCTGCTTGCCGCCTGCAAAACCGCGTATTGGCCCGTTTCATCCATCAGGAAGATGCCTGTGTGGTCAAACCCGAATTTTTCGCTCACAATGCGGGTAATGAGCGGAAGCAGAATTTCAATTTTTTGTTCGCTGGTAATGATGCGCGAAATTTCGCTGATGGATTGCAGTTCATCGGCGCGTTTTTGCGTTTGCTGCTGCGCAATTTCAAGGTCGAGCGTGCGCTCTGTTACGCGCTGTTCGAGGCTGTTGAGCGTCAGGTTAAGTTCATCGGTCATGTGATTGAACGCGTTGGCAAGCGCGCCGATTTCATCCATCGTATTGATTTTTGCGCGCGCGCTAATATCGCCGGACGCGATTTGTTCAGCCACAGTGGTGAGCGAGATGATTGGCGCGGCAAGAAACTGCGCGCTGATAATGGCAAGAAGAATGGCAAGACCTGCCAGCGCCAGTGAAAGCAGCGTAATGGTGCGGGTTTGTTCTTCCACCGTGCGCAAATTACTGGCATACGATTCGTGTACAAGCGCCACCCAAGGCTGGGTTTGCAAGCGCCTGCCGGTGTTGATTGTGTTTGTTTGCAGCGAGCCGGAATATGCCTCAAAAAACTGCTCCTGCCCAAGCCTGTCAATGCCGTTGGTGATGACCGGGTCCACGCCCACGCTGACTTCTTCAGGACCGCCCTGCGGGAGGCGTCCTTCCGCTTGCAGGGCTGCCAGCTCCAACGCGTTGAATTGTTTGTAGGACTTGAAGAGGCGGTCGCGGTTTCCTGTGTAGCCGATGCGGGTGTAGGTATTTGCATCCACCACGGCGGCAATTACTCCGGGGTCGCTGGGTATGGCGGCGCGTACAATGCTTTGTATAATGGTGGCATGGTATTCCACGCGCAATACGCCGATGATGCGGTTTGCGGAGTCTTTAATTGGGGCGCTGAAATAGATACTTTCCTCATCCTCTTCGATAAACATGATATTGGATGCGTAAGGCAGCCCGCTTTCCATTACCTTTGCAAAGTATTCGTATTTGCTTTCATCGCGCCCCAAGTCTTCATCGGATGTATCCAGCACGTTTTTTCCCTGCGTGTCAAGAATGCCGTATGAATCAATGAAGACAATATTTTTGCGCTGCAAAGTCTGCAATGCTTTTTGCGCCTTTTCTTTTTCCACGCTGTTTGAGCGTTCTTGCGGGCGCAGCATCATAAATTCCACAAAGACATTTTGTTTCGCTTCGGTGTTAATCGTATTAATTTCCTGTTGTATGAATTTATCCAGCTGTTCTGCAAGGTTGAGACTCAGGTTGCTGAGCCGGTCGCGGCTTTGCTTTTGCAAAATTTGCGAGGCGCTGTAATTGTTGTAAAGACCGAGAATGATGAGCGGAATGGTCGTTACAAACGTAAACGCAATGACGATTTTTGTTCGCAGCGTAAAGTTGTTAAATTGCCGGACAATAACGACAAGGAAAATAACAGACAGAATTACGGCGAATACGTTTGTGTAAACCGGCTTTGATGCCAGTCCAAAACTTGGCACAATTTGGTCCAGCAGGATGATGGTGGCTGAGGCAAGCAGGGAAATTGAGTTTGCCCGCACGGAATAGTGATGCGGCAGCATGGCTGCTGTAATTCCAACTCCCAAAATTGCAACCAGCACGCCAATTGCAATTCCCTGCCCGTCCGCGAGGATGGGGGTTGTTAAGCCGGACGCCAAAATTACCGCAAGCAGAAAAACGCCCGAGGCGGTGACGCGCTTGCGCCATGCAAGCCACAGGCTGAATAAGCCAGCCAGCGAAAGAATGACTGTTAAACCGAGCGCCCAAATACCGGTGTCAAACGATTGTTCTTTGTAAACATCCAAAAAACTTACAATGCCAATCCCCACAAACATCACGCTGACGATGGATGTAATCCATAAAGCGCGCGCGCGGCGCGCGTTTTCGTCTTGTTGTTGTTCAAAAATCTCTGTGTGGGTGAGGAATTTTTCGTTTGTGTTCATGTCTGCTCGGTTTGAGTGTTTAATTTATTCCGGTAAAAAGTCGGCGGTGATGAGTTTTTCAATATTTGGCGGCGATACCAGAATGCCGTTTGCCATCATAAACGCCGCCGTTTTTTGCGCCGTTGTAAAAATGGAGTTGGAAGAAATATCCGCCGGGGAATACAGAAAGATGTTATCTTCGTAGGTGTATATTCTTAAATTTGGGTCGGGAAAAATTTCTTCCACAGGAGCGCCGGTATATTTTGCGGCGATTTCACGGGTTTCTTCGGGATTGTTCAGCCGGTAGTTAACTGCCTTAAACCACGCTTGCAAAAAGGCGCGCACGTCTTGCGGTCTTTGTTGAATGACATCCTCGCGGAATACAATTCCATCCGGAA
>DAOTZP010000014.1:0-11547 GCA_034434265.1 Anaerolineales bacterium
TGACATCGCCCGTTTGCAGCAGGCTTTCTTCGGATGGGTGCATGTGCGATTTGCCGCTGCTGCGCTGTAAAACAATGGTGATGTGATATTTCTCTTCCACCGCGCCGATGGTTTTGTTTGCCAGCGGTTTGTTCACCGTAACGCGCGCCAAGCCGAGCAACTCGCCTTCGATGGAAATGGGCGAGGCGATGTCTGTTCCTGTGGCGGCGGCGGCGAAAACGGGCGCTGCCATTTCTGTGGCGCTTAATGCAATAAAGCCGAATTGTTCCTGCAAGGCGTGGGCGAAGTCTTCGTCAAAGATGCGGATGACGACTTTGATGGCGGGGTTGATGCTGCGGGCTTTGAGCGCGATTTGCAAATTCATCGAATCGTTTTGGCTGGCGAGGATGATGACTTTTGCCTGTTTGATGTTTGCGCCTTCAAGCGCGGCTTGCCGCGCCGCGTCGTCTTGAATGACGGGGATGCCGAGTTTTCGCACCGCGTTGACTGTATCGGCGTTGGCGTTTAATTCGATGACGGCGATTTGTTCGCCCGCCTCATGCAGTTTGAGCGCGACACGATAGCCGAGATGCCCCAGCCCGACGAGGATGATGTGATTGTTTAATGTGGATGCGACTGCCATTTCCCATTCCTTGCTGCGCGCGCGGCGGTTGAATAAAAGGCTGCCAAAGTCTGCCAACCCTTGCGCCAGCATTACCAGCCCGATGATTGGCATGACAAAGTGAAATAATTGCAGGGTGAAGTGATTCGGAAAATCGCGGTTGGGCGTTTGTAAAAAAGTGATGATAAGTACGGTGTAAATGGATTCGGCGAGGCTGTCCAGCGGTTCACCGTACATGCGCGAAAGCGCGTGGTACAAAAACCCGCCGCCAAGCACGGCAGTGGAAAACCAGAGCAGCGGGGCGCGAAATTCGCCAAGCAGAATTGCCGTGTCGCGTATGGATGCTTGAATGTGCCGCCAGCGATGTTTGTTATCCATTGATGGGAAGGCGGACGTTCATCCGCCGCACATCGTCGCCCGCGCGTTCGGTGACTTTTAGCACGACGACGCTGATGTCGTCTGCGGGGCGGTTGTCGTCCAGTTTGACGGCGTGCGCGAGCAGCGCGTCCGCCAACTGCTGTGGGGTTGGTTCCTGGTCTTCGAGCATGGCGCGCAGGAATTCTTTTGCGTCCATTGGTTGACCGCGCCTTTTTCCCGCGTGGCTGATTCCATCCGTAAAGAGGACAATGGTTAACCCGGATTTGATTTCCAATTCGGTGATGATGGGACGCACGCTGCGCGAAGAGCCAAGCGAGACGCTTTCTTCGACATGCGCTTCGATATTTTCATTGCGGCAGATAAAGACAGGCGCGGGATTGTTGCGCGTGAGTACAATGGATTTGCTGTGCATATCCACTGAGGCGATGTTGAGGGTGCAGGTCACTTTGCCAGCCTTCTCCGCAAACAATGCGTCGGAGGCGGCGCGCGCGGCTGCGCCGTCGCGGACTCCTTCCGCCAGCAGACCAATCACCTTGCGGGCAACCAGCTGTGAGACGGCTTTTGCGCCGCGTCCTGATGTTTGACCATCCGCCAGCACGACTGAAAGCCCGCCCATAGGGCGTTCCACCACTTCCAGCGTATCTCCGCTTTCAGAGACCGCGTATTTATTGATTTTTGCGACTGCAATTTGAATTTCCATACGGTCATTTTAACATTTTTAGGAAAAATTACCTACCTTAATTAAAGACCGTTTTGAGTAAATATTCAGTAAAATAAACTATACAGCCGATTTGTTTAAAGAAGAGGAGAAAATAATGACCCGCAATTTCAATAAAATATTGTTTGTCTTGGTTGTTGCTGTGTTTGTGCTTGCATGTAACGCACTGGCAGGCGGAAACCAGCCCGCGGCGGAAGTTCCGCCGACAGAGGAATTTTCCGCCCCTCCTGTTGTGGAAGAAACACAAGCGCCGCCCGAACCGGAACCCGCGCCTGTTGAAACCGAAGCGCCAACCGAAGCGCCGCCAGCGGAAGCGCCCTCAGGGGCTGTGGGTGATACCATTACCGGCGACTTGTACGAAGTCACCGTGACCGATGCGCGCGAGCTCAAACGCGTGTATATGGGTAACTATTACTACTATCCAAAAGATGGGCAAATGTTTGTGGAGATCATTGCCCGGGTTTCCAATTTGAGCGGCTCTGAAGCGGCTGTTCCTTGGGAAAATATTTACGTCGAAGAAGAGAACGGCGACGCATGGTATCCCACATGGGGCGGGTACAAGGCTGTTGCCGCCGGAAAAAAGGTGGATGGCGCTTCAATCAGCGTGAACCAGATTACCGACGGCAAAGAGGAAGTTAAATTTGACGAAGATGCGGTATTCCGCATGATTTGGTTTGTTAACCGTGATACAAATAAAACTTCCTTGATGTTCTACTTTGCCAATCAAGCCAAAGTGGAAGTGATTTTTGAGCATTAATCGTGAATAAAAAAAGAGGCATCTTTTTGGGGATGCCTCTTTTTTTATTTTTATTTCTTGTTATTCCACCGTTTCCGGCATGACTTCTTCGAGCAGGAAACCTTCCTGACAATTAATACACTGCGCTTCGCGTTTGTTGGCAATGACCAGCAGCCCGTTGCATTTGGGGCAGGGCTTTGCAATCGGGCGTTTCCACGAGGTGAAATCGCAGTTGGGATAATTTACGCAGCCAAAGAATGCGCGCCCTTTGCGGGTTTTGCGTTCCACCAACTCGCCGCCGTCTTTGGGGCAGGCGACGCCGATTTTTTCCAGCCACGGCTCGGTGTAGCGGCATTCGGGGAAGCCACTGCATGAGATGAATTTGCCGAAACGTCCATAGCGGATGACGAGTTCTTTTCCGCAGTCGGGGCAGTTGCGCCCAATTGGTTCGGGACCGGATTTGGTGACCGGCATTTCCGCCTGCGCTTTTTTGATGTCCTCTGCAAAGGGCGTGTAAAACTCGCGGATGGCTTCCGTCCATTCCATTTGCCCTTCGGCAATCTTGTCCAGGTCTTCTTCCATGTGCGCGGTGAAGTTGTAATCCACCACTTCGGGGAAGTATTTCATCATCAAGTCATTAACTTGGAACCCCGTATCAGTGGGAATCAAACGCTTGTCTTCGCGGACGACATACCCGCGCTGTTGAATGGTGGAGATGGTCGGCGCGTAAGTGGAGGGGCGTCCAATCCCGTTTTCTTCCAACGCCTGCACCAATGACGCTTCGGAGAAGCGCGGCGGCGGCTGGGTGAAGTGCTGTTCGGGGATGAGGCGAATCAACTCCTGTTTTTGACCTTCCGCCACGCCCGCGGGAATTTTTACATCCTCTTCTTCTTCGGTTTTTACGTCTTCGTTTTTCGCTTCTTCGTACACCACCATAAAGCCGGGGAACTTGACCGCCGAACCCGAAGCGCGGAGCAGGTATTCATGCGCGGAGGTTTTGCCCGTCACTTCCACTTGCAAGGTGTCGAAGACCGCCGCTTCCATTTGCGAGGCGACAAAGCGCTGCCAGATTAAGCTATACAGTTTATACATGGCAGGCTCAAGATATTCTTTCACCTTTTCGGGGTCGCGCATCACCGAAGTCGGGCGCACGGCTTCATGGGCTTCCTGCGCGCCAGCGGATTTGGTCTTGTAAATTGGCGCTTCAGCGGGCAGGAAATCCGCGCCGTATTTGGCGCTGATAAATTCGCGCGCTTCGTTTTGCGCGATGACCGAGACATTCGTCGAGTCGGTACGCATGTAGGTTATCAAACCGGTTGTGCCGCCTTCGCCCACGTCCTGACCTTCGTATAAACCTTGCGCGAGTCCCATTGTGCGTTTGGCGGTGAAGCCGAGTTTACGCGAAGCCTCTTGTTGCAGGGTAGATGTCGTGAACGGCGCAAGCGGCTTGCGGCGGCGTTCTCCGCGCTTGACTTTGGTGATGGAATACGCGGCGGTTTCCATATCAACCAAAATCGGGTCAACGGTTTCTTTTTTGTCAAGGACGGGTTCTTCGCCGTCAATGCGCGCAAGTTTGGCAATGAACGATGACTTGAGGTTTTCGGGCTTGAACTCGCCGTGAATGGACCAATATTCGACGGGTTTGAATTCTTCAATTTCACGCTCGCGCTCGACGATGAGTCGCAGCGCGACAGATTGCACGCGCCCGGCGGATAAACGTCCGCGCACTTTTTCCCACAAAATCGGGCTGATGCTGTACCCGACGAGTCTATCCAGCACGCGGCGGGCTTGCTGGGCGTTGACCAAATTCATGTTGATGTGGCGCGGGTGCGCGAAGGCTTCCGCAACGGCGGGCGCGGTGATTTCATGAAAGACCACGCGCTTGGCGCGTTCCGGCTCAATTTGCGCGGATTCAAGCAAGTGCCACGAAATCGATTCGCCTTCGCGGTCGGGGTCGGTGGCGAGGTAAATCTCTTCGGCTTTTTCCGCAAGTTTTTTAATTTCCTTCACCACTTCTTTTTTCTCGTTTGGCACGCGGTACTTCGGCGCAAAGTTGTTTTCTACATCCACCGAAAGTTGGGATTTGAGCAAGTCGCGCACATGCCCCACCGAAGCGCGGACCGTGTAGCCCTTGCCAAGAAAACGCCCGACAGTCTTTGCCTTTGCGGGCGATTCGACAATCACCAGTTTGCCTTCGCGTTTAACAACCTTTGGCTGCTTCTCCGGCTTGGGCGGCGCTTCCAAGCCTTCGTGCGCTTCGGTTTTGCCCACGCGGAACATCTTTGTCCCGCACTCGGGGCAAACGCCCGTTGTAACGGGCGCGCCTTTCGCGTTGAATGCCGCAACGGGGTCTTTCATCTCCCGTTTGGTCTTGCACTTCATACAGTATGCTTCCATTAAGTTTCCTCGTCATACGTCATTGCGAGCGCCGGTCGAGTAGCCGCGAAGCGGCGTATCGAGACCGAGCAAAGCAATTGCTTGCATAGGCGGTTTCGATATGCCCCGCGAAACCATGCGGGGCTACTCAACCACCTACATTCGCAATGACATGAATTACAAATATTTTTCCTGCCGATGTTTCTTCAAATGTTCCACAACATCTTTCACTTTTTGCGATTGGTCCGCTTTGCAGACCATCAGCACATCGTCCGTTTCTACAATCACCATGCCATCCACGCCGATGGTGACAATCAGGCGGTCGCTGTTTTTGCTGTAAACCAGCGTGTTGTGCGTTTCGTATGAAAGGTGCAGGTTGTTATTGGTGGCGATATTCCCTTCCATATCAGGCAGCATGATTTCAAACATCGAAGACCACATGCCCACATCGCTCCAGCCCAGCCCATCTGCGGGTAACACCGCCACTTGGTCGGCGTTTTCCATAATACCATAATCCACAGTTTCAACTTTTAGAGGCTGCCAGTTTTCATTTAACACCGCGGCTTGCGCTTCCGTTTCCCATGCGGCGGCGATGTTCGTCAGGACATGATGCAGGTTGGGCATTTGCCTTTCGATTTCGCGCAGAATGACATCCGCCCGCCAGATGAACATGCCGCTGTTCCACGAATGGTCGCCCGTGCGGAGCAGTTCGCGCGCGGTTTCTTCGTTTGGCTTTTCCTTGAACCGCTTCACTTTATGCACGGGGTAGTGATATTTGCCATTCAACATTTCGCCCTGTTGAATGTATCCGTACGCGGTGGAAGGCGAAGAGGGCGTAATTCCCAACGTGACCAAAAATCCATCTTTGGCAACATCAAAGGCGGACTTCAATACAAAATGAAACAAATTCTTGTTGCGGATGAAATGGTCTGCAGGCAAAACCGCCATGATTGCCTGCGGGTCGCGTTTTTGCAGCACGGCGGCTGCCAATCCTACCACAGAGGCGGTTCCGCGCGGCGCGGGTTCGATGAGATAGTTTTCAACGGGAATTTGCGGGGCTTGTTTTTTCATCTCCCGCGCTTGTTCTTCCACCGTGACGACCAAAATTCTTTCGGGGGGGAACAAGTTTTCCAGCCGCGCCACCGTGCTTTGAAACAAAGTCTCCTGCCCGATGAGGGGCAGCAATTGTTTGGGGCTTTCTTTGCGGGAGAGGGGCCAAAGGCGTGTGCCGCCTCCGCCCGCCATGATGACTGCGTATGTGTTTTCCATGAGATTAAAATTTTCTCTCGGCGTGGGGCAAATCTGTGATTTGCCGCGCAAGTCAAAGACTTGCGCCACGCTTTCCTTTAAGTTTTGTATTCTGTTGGCGCTTCGCCGATTGCGACGTAATTCATGCCGCCGAGCTGGCGCACCATGCCTTTGAGTTCCATCAGCGCGAGTGTAGCAGAAACTTTCTCAATGGGCAAACCCGCCTGATTGCGAATCTCGTCCACATGTTTTGGCTCTGCGCCCAATACGCTTAATAATTTGGCTTCGGTTTCATCGGCGGGCAGAAGTTTGCGCGCGGTTTTATGCCCGCCAATGCGGTTGATGTCCAGCGCCTGCATTAAGTCATTGACGCTCAACAAAGGCAGCGCGCCGTTTTGAATCAGTTTGTTTGCGCCTTTGCTTTGCGGCGCATAAATGTTATTGGGGACGGCAAACACCTCGCGTCCTTGTTCGGCGGCAAACCCGGCGGTGATTAATGCGCCGCTTGTTTCGCCTGCTTCCACCACCACAACCGCCAATGATAAACCGGAAATGATGCGGTTGCGCGGCGGAAAGTTGGATGCATCCGGCGGCGTGCCGGGCGCGTAATCGCTGATTAATGCGCCGCGTTCGATGATTTGTTCCGCAAGGGCTTTATGCTCCGGCGGGTAAATTTTATCCACGCCCGTGCCTAAAATAGCAATTGTGCGCCCGTTGTTTTTGAGCGAAACCTGATGGGCAATTGCGTCCACGCCGCGCGCCAGCCCGCTGACCACAGTGATTCCGTTTGAGGCGAGAAACGCGGAAAGTTCTTCCGTCACCTGTCTGCCATACGGGGTCGCTTTGCGCGTGCCGACGATTGCCACGGCGAACAAGTCATCGGGCAGGTATTCGCCGCGCATATATATCACGGGCGGAGGCTGGTCAATCTCGCGCAGCCTTGATGGGTAATCGCCATCCTGCCATGTGACGATTTTGATTCCCTGCGATTCTATTTTTTCCCAGACTTGTTCAAGGTGGATGTTTTTTCGAGCCGTCGTCACGCGCTCTATTAACTTTTCTCCCAAACCTGCTTGGGCAAGACTGGCTGGGTCGGCGTTCCACGCGGATTCCAAATCTCCAAAGTACGCGGCGAGCGATTGCATTCGCACCGCGCCGATTCCCTTGATGAGATTGAAACCAACCCAGTATTTTTTTTCGTCCATAAGGTAGTTTTATTGCAGAGTATTCATGAAACAAGTTTCACCCCGAAGGATGAATCTGTGGCGGATAATTTACAACCCTTCCAGCAGATGAACTTTCATCACGCGCGCTTCAATGTCCACATTCAAAATTACCTGCGGAATGGCGGGCAGCAAAATTTCCCTGCCCGCTTCATTTTTTACCACATACACATTGTTCGCGCCGGTTTCAATAATTTCAACCAGTTTGCCCAGCGGGGTCCCGTTTTCTTCCACCACATCCAACCCAATCAATTGATGTTGGTAATATTTTCCCTTGGGCAGCGGAGCGGCTTCGCTGGCGTGGATGTACAACCACTGATTGCGGAATTTTCCCGCGTCTTCGGGCGTATCTATTCCGCGAAAACTGACCAGCGCGCCTTCATTCTTCGGGCGGAATGTGTCAATGATGGCGGGCTGTTTCTTCTCCCCAATAAACACCCTGCGCCCCGATTTGATTCGCTCGGGGAAGTCGGTGTGAATATCCATGACAATTTCGCCGCTCACCCCATGCGGGCGGCGGAGATACCCAATGGCTAAATAAACAGGCTCGCCAGACGGCGAGCCCGAAGGTTGCTTTTTTTCTGGCATTAGGGTTCTGTTACATCCAACGTGACTTGTTTGCCCGCCCGTTCCGCCGCCACTTTGAGCAGCGCGCGAATGGAGTTTGCCACCTTGCCGCCTTTGCCGATGACGCGCCCCATATCCTCTTTGGCGACTTTAAGTTCAATCCGAACCCGCGAGCCGCCGCTTTCGGTTACTTGCACTTTTTCGGGGTGTTCCACCAGCGATTTGGCGATGTATTCAATCAGCTCTTTCATCTTGCTTCCTTGCCAATTACCAATTGCCAATTACCAATCTCCAATTACTTTTTTATAAGTAAGTAATTGGAGATTGGAGGTTAGAGATTGGAGATTGAGATTAAATTTAATCCTTGCGGGTCTTTACGGGCGCGGCGCGTTTGGCTTCCGCTTCGGCGGCTTCAGCCACCAGCGCTTCAAGCGATTCGCCTTTCTTAAAACGTTCAAAGCGGGCTTGCGTGCCGGAGGTCTTGAAAATTTGCGCGACAGATTCAGTCGGCTGCGGGCCGTTTTTCATCCAGTGAAAAATACGGTCTTCTTTAAGATGAATGGTGGCGGGGTTGGTGCGCGGGTTATACACGCCCAAAATCTCCAAAAAGCGGCCGTCGCGCGGAGACTCTTTGTCGGCTGCCACCAAGCGGTACGTGGGTTGGCCCTTAAGACCAATACGACGTAAACGAATACGAACCATGTTAATTCTTGCTCCTTGATTTAAGTGTTTTGCGTTTCAGACAGGCAAGCGAGGAGTGCGCGAAAGGACGCGCGCCTTGCGGGCTGAAATCACAGGGGCGTATTTTACCAGAGAAAACGCGAACTGCGCGGTATAATCCGCGCATCATCCGAATAAAGGAAAAAACATGGGAACACTGGTCAGCATTGGCTTTTCATTCTTGCTGTTGATTGTTATGTATGCGTTTGGCTTGTACACCTTGCGCAATTTGCGCTGGGTGTTATTAAGTTTAATCTGGGGCGCGGCTGGGTATGGGCTGGTGTACTTGCTCAATCAGCAAGCCGCCAATGCGGACCTGAATCGCGCGGTGATGTTAATTCTTGTCGCTCCAATGGCTCAACAACTTTTGGTTGCCTTGGGCGTTTTGGCGGTGACTCACTGGGCAAAATTTGACAACCTGGTGGACGGCGCAGTGTATGGGTTTGCCAACGGGCTGGGATACGCGGCGCTTCAGGCGTTTGAACTTCCCCTTGATACCATGCAGGATGTTCAATCGCGCGGGTTGGAAGTCCTCGCTGCAACGCTGGTGATTGCGGTTGCTTCCGCCATTGTCGGCGTGGTGATGACGCAGTTTTACTTCAAACACCGCAAAAGCCGCGTTGTTACATTGCTAAGCGGGCTTGGCGCGAGCATCGGTTACACCGTGCTGTTTAATTTTTTTGTGATTCAGAAAATCGGCGGTTTTATTTTGCCTCTGGCATTCGGCATCGGCGGCGTGACTTTGATTGGTCTCTACATCACCGGGCAGTTGCGCGAGGTGCTTATCCGCGTGGGGGTGGAGAAAAAGCGCGCCGATAATCTTCTGGAAATTGTCATCCCCATTGGCGTGGAATTGACGTATGAAAAAAACTTTCAAAAGTTGCTTGAAAACATGCTGGTTGAATCGAAAAACTTTTGCCGTGCGGATGGCGGCGCGTTGTACCTGCGTAAAGAAAACGCTTTGGAATGCGCCGTGTTCCGCGCTGATTCGCTTCAAATTAACATGGGAGGAGCCAGCGGAGCGGCTGTCTCCATTCCGCCTGTCAACTTATACCTCGCCGACGGCAAGCCAAACCTGCGCAGCCTGCCTGCCAGCGTGGCGCTTAACGGAAAAGCCGTGAACATTGAAGACTCTTACGAAAGCCGCCAGTTCGATTTTTCCTCCATGCGCGAATTTGACAACCAATACAATTATGCGACCGTATCCATTTTGGCGCTTCCGCTTAAAAATGACAAAGGCGAAGTAAAAGGCGTGCTGCAATTTTTCAACGCGCTCGATTCGCAAAAGAAATCGCTTAAGTCATTTGACGCCAACTTGCAGCAATTGATGGAATCCTTTTCCTCGCTTGCCGCCGCCGCCCTTGAAGGATACCTTCAAGAGCAAAACCTGCGTCAGGAAATTCAACAACTCAAAATTGAAATTGACCACGTCAAAAAGAAAAAGCAAGTGGATGAAATTACGGAAACCAGTTACTTCCGTTCATTGCAGGAAAAGGCGCAGCAACTGCGCGAAAAAGACGGCAAAAAAACCGCCAAACCCGAAGACCCAACCGACCCGCCCGTTGTATGAAACCTGTTTTGCGTTTTCTTCTGTTTGGCTTTCTTTTTCTTTCCTCATGCCAGCCCGTATCTCCGGCAGTCATTGAGCTGGCAAACTTTCAGGAAAACTTTGTGGATGTAAAAGTGACTCTTCTGCGCGCGGAAGATGGTCAGCCATCGCTTGCCGCGACATTCACTCCCCTTGAACCGAATCTGCGCCTGTACAGCAAAGACATCCCGCGCAGCGGCGTGGATGGCGTGGGCAGACCCGCGTTGATTGAAATTCCGCCCGATTCAGATTTGCGCGCGGCGGGCAGTTTGAGGGAAAGCGTAGCCCCGCAATCTGTTTTTATGGATACGCCGGAACTGCCTGTGTACCCGCCCGGCTCGGTGACTTTTTTTCTGCCCGTCATTCTTCCGCCCGGCTCCGGCTGGGTGACTCGTGAAATTCTTGTAACGTACATGGCTTGTTCTGATTATGCCTGCCGCGCCCCGGTGGAAGGCAAAGTCGTTCCCGTTTACATTCCCCAGCGCGACGCATGGAATTGACATAACGTCAGTTCTGGATGGCGAAAACGATAGTAAATTTTCACCGCCTCTGATATGAAAAAAGGTTTATTGCAGACCTGACGGGTTTTATTGTACGGACACCCGCCAGGTCTTTTTCATCCTTCGGGATGAAATTTGTTTTATGACTGGCTTATGTTTTTATTTGGTGGGATAAAATTAGCGCAGGAGAAAATGTTATGAACAACGTCCGCCCGCGATTGATATTAATGAACGAAGAGCAAATTCACGAAGCGCATCAAAATGTGTTAAAGGTATTAAGTCAAACCGGCGTGCGGGTGGATTCGCCCGCCATTTTGCAACTGCTCGAACGCAAACTTGGCTTAAAGCCGCAAGACCGCGTGGTTAAGTTCCCAGCCGAAGTTGTTGAGGCGGCAATACAATCCGCTCCAAAAGTGATTGACATTTACGACAGGCGCGGCGAACACAAACTCAAACTCGGCGAAGACAGGCTGCGCTTTGGCACGGGAGTCACCGCGCTCTTTTATCAAAACCCTGTGGATGAAACGCTTGAAATTTTCAAGCGCGAAAATTTCCGCGACCTTGTGCGTTTAAGTTCCGCGCTAAAACATTACGACGTGATTTCCACCGTCGGCATTGTGCGCGACGTGCCGGAAGAACTGACCGATTTATACGGCTCGCTTGAGCACATCGCCAATACCACCAAGCCGCTTGTTTTGCTGGTTTCGGATGAAAACCGCTTTCCCGATGTGCTGCAAATGTTTGAGCTGCTGCATGGCAATTTGGGCGGCAAGCCGTTCATTATTCCGTATTTCAATCCGGTCAGCCCGTTGGTGATGAACGCGGGAACAGTGGACAAAATGAAGGTTGCCATCGAACGCGGGCTTCCCATCATCTTTTCCAATTACAGCAT
>DAOTZP010000015.1:0-5798 GCA_034434265.1 Anaerolineales bacterium
ATTGCCGAACTGCTGGTATCCACATTAATGCTGGTCGTCACTGCGGTTTTTTATTGCTCGCTTGGGTTGTTCTTTTCCAGCATTTCACGCCGCACGCTTTCCGCCACTGTTCTTTCTTACTCTTCAAATTTGTTGCTGTTCATCTTGACATTTTCCGCGCTTATCTTTATTGGCGCGCTTTCTTCCATGCAGCAATTTAATTTTTTCAACCAATTCTTTGCCGTTGCGCTTTGGTTTGTTTTATCCGCCAACCCGTTTTTTGCCGCCGTCGTCAGCGAAATTATTTTAATAGACAGTCAAAGCCTGTTTTACACAACCAGCGCCAGTTTGTTTGGCTCGTATTCCTTGATTTTCGTTTCGCCGTGGATTATTTACGTCCTGCTGTACGTCTTCTTAACAGCGGTTTTAATTTTGCTTTCCACCTATTTTGTCAGCCGGGCGGATACAAAATGAACGAACTCAATTCCATCTTGCGGCATTGGATTGCCCGCCTGCGTTTGCAGCGTGGCGTGATGTGGGCGGCGCGCGGATTTGCCTTCGGGCTGGGCTTTGCCCTGCTCTTCGGGTCTGTTGCCCTGCTTCAAGCGAATCTCCTCAAAAACGAATTTTTACTTTTGACCGTTCTCTCCGCCGCGATTTTTTCCCTGCTCTTTGGCTTGACTGCCTTCCTCTGGCGTATTCATCCCCTGCAAGCGGCGCGTTATTTTGACGTGCAATTTGGGCTTGGCGAGCGGGTAAGCACCGCCCTTGAACTGGGCGGCGCGGGAGAATTGGGCGGCAAACAATTGGAGGATGCGATTCGCATGGCGCGCAAAATCAACCCCGCCCGAAGAATACCGCTTGGATTTAAGAAAAAAGACGCGGGATTGGCGATTCTGTTTGCCCTGAGTCTTGCCGCGTTATGGTGGAGGGGTGAGGAAATGTTTGCCATTGCAAGCCAGCAGCGGAAGGTGGAATCCGCGCTTGCCCGGCAGGAAATCCAATTGGAAGAAATTATTCAGGCGGTTGAATCAAATGAAGCGTTGAGCGATGAACAAAAGCAGAAATTGACCGAACCGCTGCAAGCCGCGCTGAATGAGCTAAAACAAACCGAAACGCTGGAAGGCGGCGTTTCAATTTTGACGAGCACAGCCGAAGCAATGCAGGCGCTGGGCGGGGAAGGCGGCGAAACCATGCAGGCGCTGGAACAGGCGGGCGGCTCGCTGGCGGCGCATGAAGGCTCGCCGATGGAATCAATTGGCAAAGAGTTGGCAAGCGGTAATTTTGCAAAAGCCGCCTCCAATTTGGCGAATATGGATTTGAGTCAAATGACTCCGCAGCAGTTGAACGACTTGGCGAATCAGTTGGATGAAATGGCAAGCCAGTTGGAAGCCGCCAACCCGCAAATGGCGCAGGATTTGAAAGACGCGGCGCAGAAAATTCGTGAAGGAGATTTGCAAGCCGCGCGGCAGTCTTTGAACAGCGCATCGCAGCAAATGGCGCAAACGGCTCAACAGGCGGCGGCTTCGCAAGCAGCGAGTCAGGCGGCGGGGCAGTTGCAGCAAGGCGCGGGTAATTTGCTTGCGGCGGGCGGCGGGCAGGCGGGGAATTCACAAGCGAACAGCGGGCAGATGGGAACGGAACAGCAAGGCGGCGCAGGCGGCGGCTCTGGTTCGGGGGATGGCGCAACTTCCAATCAAGCAGGTAGAGGCAGGCGCTTTGCCCATTCCGCAAAATAACGGCGCGGGCGATGGCGGCGAATCGGCTTATGAGCCGATTTACGCGCCGCAGTTATTGGGCGGCGCGGGCGGAGATTCGCTTGGCTTGCCAACCACCGGCGAGGATGGCGATGTGATTGGCGCAAGCCCAACCACTGCCACCGATGGTCAAAGCCTTGTGCCGTATTCTCAGGTGTATTCGCAATACCAGGCATTTAATAATCAAGCGATTGATAACGGCGAAGCGCCGCAACAGTTTTTGGATGTGATTCGCAGTTATTTCAGTTCGATACAGCCATAAAGTTAATTGGAGATTGGTAATTGGAGATTGGTAATATGACATTATCCCCTGAAAAGTTTTTGGAATACGCAAATAAAATTGAAGAAGAAATCGGGCGCGTGATTGTCGGTCAAAATGATGTGGTGCGCCATGTGCTGGTGGGAATCCTTGCGGGCGGTCATGTGCTGCTTGAAGGCGTGCCGGGACTGGGCAAGACCATGCTCATCCGCGCGCTTGGTCAGGCGCTGGATTTGAAATTTTCGCGCATTCAATTCACGCCCGATTTGATGCCAGCCGATATTCTTGGCACGGAAATTTTGAGCGATGAAAACGGCAGGCGCGAGTTCCGCTTCCGCGAAGGTCCGCTGTTTGCGAATTTGGTGCTTGCGGATGAAATTAACCGCGCCACGCCCAAGACTCAATCCGCGCTGTTGGAGGCAATGCAGGAAGGCTCGGTAACGGTCGCGCAGAAGACGTATCAACTTTCGCAGCCGTTTTTTGTGCTTGCGACTCAAAACCCATTGGAAATGGAAGGCACATACCCGCTGCCCGAAGCGCAGTTGGACCGATTTTTCTTTAAGGTCAATGTGGGTTTGCCCAATGCAGGCGAACTGGTGGAAATTTTAGACCGCACCACCGGCAAGGAAACGCCGTCTGCTTCTCATGCTGTGAACGGCGCGGACGTGCTGGACATGCGGGCGCTGGCGCGCGTTGTGCCTGTCGCTTCGCATGTGAAGGAATACATTGCCAAATTGATTTTGGCGACTCATCCTGAAAATGAAAACGCCTCCCCGCTGGTGAAGAAGTATGTCCGTTATGGCGTTTCGCCGCGCGGTGGGCAGGCGCTGGTGTTGGGCGCAAAAGTCACCGCGTTAATGGCTGGGCGGTACAACGTGGCGTTTGATGATGTGCAGCGCGTGGCAAAAGCCGCGCTGCGTCACCGCCTGCTGCTGAATTTCGACGGATTGGCGGAAGGAATCAAAGCCGATGATGTGATTGATGAATTGCTCAACGTAATGATAAAAGAGAACGCATGAAGCCGCTTTTGTTTTCTTTTTGAATTTAATTTCTTATGTTTTTTGACGAAGCCACCCTCCGAAAAATAAGCCATCTTACTCTTGTCGCTTCGCGCATTCGCGCGGGCGCAATGAAAGGCGGGCGGCGCTCTGCGCGGCGCGGCAGCAGTGTGGAGTTTGCCGACTATCGCAACTATGTTCCCGGCGATGACTTGCGCCGCCTCGATTGGAACATATACGCCCGGCTTGACAAGCCTTTCATTAAACTGCTTGAAGAAGAGGAAGACCTTGCCGTTTATATTCTGATTGACGGCTCGCGTTCAATGGATTGGGGCGAAGGCGGGCAAAACAAATTTCAATACGCGCTCAAACTTGCAGCCGCGCTTGGCGCGATGACTCTCACCACCGGAGATTTGCTCTGCGTGGCGTGTTTGCAGGATGGGCGCATCGGCGCGGAGTTTGGTCCCACCCGCGGCGGGGTTGCGCTCCCGCGATTGTTCCGCTTCCTTGAGTCGCTGCGCGCGGGCGGAAAAACCAACCTAAACGAATCGCTCCGCGCTTATTCCGTCAAACCGCGCCGGGCGGGGCTGCTCATCCTGCTTTCCGATTTGCTTGCAGAAGAGGGCTGCGAGGCAGGCTTGCGCCAGCTCCTCGCGCGCGGGCATGAAGCCGCGCTGATTCACATCCTTTCGCCGGATGAAGTTGTTCCGCCGCTGGCTGGGGATTTGCAATTGCTGGATGTGGAAACCAACGCCGCGCAGGATGTTTCGCTGGATGGCGGCTTGCGTAACTTATACGCCGCCCAAGTCCGCGCGTGGATTCAATCCACGCAGGATGTGTGCCGTAAACGCGGGGTAAAGTACTTAAACTTAACGACCGATTATGAATGGACGCAGGCGGTCTTGCGGCAGATGACCGGTATGGGAATTGTGAAGTAAAAAAACATTTTTTATGGCGAAATCAACCCTTGCTGAATGGCAAATCTCACCAAAGCCGCATGGGAGTTGATGCGGAGTTTTTTCATCAGGTTTAAGCGGTGCGATTCAACAGTGCGGACGCTCAAGGTGAGTTTTTGGGCGATAGCCGCGTTTGTGTTACCCTCTACAATTAGTTGAAGCACTTCGCGCTCGCGGGCGGAAAGCATATCGAGCGAGCTGTCTTTTTCAGAGTCGGCGTGGAGAAGAATTTCAAATACTTCATCCGCGATTGCCTCGCTTAAGTACCGTTTGTTTTCAAGCGCATGTTCAATCGCTTGCAAAATCTCATTAAAATCCGAGTCTTTCAAGACGTATGCCAGAGCGCCATTTTGCAACCCGCGAACCGCGTAGCTGGCGTTTGCGTGCATGGATAATAAAATAATTTTGACTTGAAAGCCGCGCTGCTTGATTATCTTGGCTGTTTCGATGCCGTTTAAGTTCGGCATCATCACATCCATCAGAATTACATCGGGGGAGAGGGTTTCAATTAATTTCAGGGCTTCTTCTCCGTCATTTGCTTCGCCTATTACTTCGTAGCCGGGTTGGTCTTCCAGCAGCGAGCGAATCCCTTGACGCACAAGCCGGTGGTCGTCCGCGATAATAATTTTTACATGCCTCATTATTATCCATCCTTTTGATTGTCGAGCGCAAATTCAGCCAGAATTTGCGTTCCCCTGCCGGGCGCCGATTGAATGTTTAAGCGCCCGCCTGCCAGATTGACTCTTTCCGTCATGCCCGATATTCCGGTGGAAGATTCCAAGTTGATTTCACTTGGATTAAATCCTTTTCCTTTGTCTTCAACGCCAAGCCAAACATGCTCATTGTTAAAACTTAAGGAGACTTCCACCTCGCTTGCGCCTGAGTGCCGGGCGGCGTTTGTCAGCGCTTCCTGCGTAACCCGGAATATGGTTGTTTCAATCACCTTGTCGAAACGGCGCTCGCACAGAGGGTTGATTTTATGAATAACGCTGATATTGGTCTGCTTTGTAAATCGTTTGAACATGTCGTTCAGCGCGGCGTATAAGCCGAGGTCGTCCAGCGCGGATGGGCGCAGGTTGAGCGACATTTCACGCACCCGCTTGAGCAACTCGTCCGCAACCGCGCGCGCATCTTCTATTATTTTGGCTGGGTTTTCCTGTTTTCTGCCCAGAATTAATTTTAAGCCGGTCAGCATTTGCCCGACTTCATCGTGCAGTTCCATAGCCACAAGCCGCCGCTCGTTTTCCTGCGCTTCGAGGATTTTGAGCGAAAGCGCGCGCAGCTCCGCATGTTTTTTTGAAAGCTCCTCGTGGGCTTGCTGCAATTTTTCCCGTTCTTCATTCAGGCGGCGATAGCGGTTGACGCGCGTTAATGTGTGCAGGCGAATTTCCAATTCCAATTTGTCAAACGGCTTGGTGAGAAAATCGTCCGCGCCGGCAACCAGCCCGTTGAGCTTGGATTCGCGGTCATCGAGCGCGGTCAGCATGATGATGGGAATTTCGGCAATTTCTGGGGTCATGCGGATATGTTTGCACACATCATAGCCATTCATGCCCGGCATCATTAAATCCAACAAAATGATATCCGGTTTGATTTGTTTTGCCATTTCCAAGCCTTGCAGCCCGTCTTCCGCTATTTCAATGCGGTATTTGGGCTTGTCAAGCAGAGCCGAAAGCGTTGTGCGGATGACGCTTTCGTCTTCGATAATCAGAATTGTGGGTACGGGGTCTGCCATACGGTTTTCCAAACATCATTCTGTGGATTTCAAGTTCAATTTGGCTTGAATCGTTTGTTTTTTTTATACGGTGTTGTCATGGTAGTTTGATTTCCCTGTTATCACAATCCGTAT
>DAOTZP010000016.1:0-3173 GCA_034434265.1 Anaerolineales bacterium
ATTGACGATGGCGGGGGAATTATACCCGTTATAAAGGGATTGATTTTATTTCATTACCAGCGGGGGAGTGTCTAAAACAGTGGGCTCATGAAGTCCATCGCGTGAGAGACATGGTTCGGAAAACGCTGCTTATGCAGTTGCCTGCTGTTGAAACAGCACACGAATATTCGCAGAGCGCATTCCAGCGCATAGGGACACTGCGAAAAGCAGCGCGACTTGCGAGCCAGGTAGTGACGCAACTCGGCGTTATCGGCTTCCGCCGAATAGGCGTCAAAGGCGTCGCTGTAATACCACTTGGCTTTGGGCGCGCGGTCCACCACTTGCTGAATGGCTTCCTGAGTTCGTGTCCAAACCACCACCCAGCCCAAAATGCAACGAGTTTGACTATCTACCACAGTGAGAATGTAGATTTGGTTTTTTTATCGCCGATGAAAGTGAACAATTCGTCCATCTCGGCTTCTTCGTATCGAGCTCCTGAAATTTAAGATTAAGAGTAAGATACAATGTCAAACTGTTCAAGGGTGAATTTCAATTCGTTCAGCCGCGCTTCGATGACCTTGCGCATGTGCATTCCAGACCAGCCGATGAAGACACCTCCATTCGCGCGTACGGCGCGAACCGGCAGGCTCTCCGGCGGACCCATGACGCCCCATGTCTTTTTGATTGGTTCCATGCCTGAGTATTGTGCCCAGTTATCGCCCCGTTCGGCAACTTTTCGCTGCCAAGCCGAAAGCCACTCGTCGCTGACTTGTACCTGCGGCGGGAGAAATACCCCAATGTAGTGGTAAGAAAAAGTACCTTGCCAGTCGGTGACAACGCGCGTGCCAAGTATCAGCGTATAGGGGATACCCGGCTTCAATATTCCGTCATTGCAGACCAATTTTGTATCTGTATAGACGAAGGGATGTTCGAGCGGGCTGGATTGCCGAAATACGAGGTTGTTCTCTTTATAGAAGATTCCCAGTTCGTTGAAAATTCTGTTCTGCCGCCAGAATAAATAGACTATTACACCAACAATGATGACCAATAACGGAATGCCAATGGACATGGTACCTCACTCTTCTATATGCAATTGGGGGGAAGCGTGGTTGAAAAATTTGCGCCGGTTTTTACCCATTCTTGCAATTGTAACGCGGCGTAATTTGGTTGCTTGAAGACCAAAGGAGTCCGCTGATGAGCAGTAGTCAGGAATTGTATAACCAATTGAGCGAAAAAGTGAGTGTCTTGGTGAAAGTGATAAACGTGGATGGTCGCATTTTTGAAAAACACAGCCGCCCGCAAAATGCAGGCGGTATGAAGTTACTGCCACGTCCCCATCTTCTGCCTCGTGGGACGTAACGCCTGCGGGGCTGATGGTTCGATTATAGGGGACAGCGGGCAATTTGGGAATGAGGGATTACGGGCGGTTTTTTCGCTTTAACTCTTCCAGTTCCAGCTTGCTCTTCTCCAATTCCAGTTCCAGTTTTTTTCTTTCCATTGCCGCAAGGTCGGATTCGCGTTTTTCCTTCCGCCAGGTGATGATGGTCGTAGTGAGAAAACCGACAAAAGACACAACAGAAGTCAAAATGGAAGTGAACAGCGCCCAGCCGCCCGAAGACGTTGAAGGCGACGAAGGCGCCGGGATGACAGGCTCGCCCGCATTTGAAGGCTCGCCGTCCGGGGCGTCCGGGTCGTAAGGCGGAGAAGTCGCCTCCTCCAAAGGCATGGCAAGAAAGGAACTCCGCGCAAACGAGCCCGCAAACAACACGCATCCCGCAAGCGTGGAAATCACAAATACGGCAAGAAAGATGTTTCTGGCATTTTTCATCACGCACCTCAAAAATCAGCGGTTCTTGACAAAACGCACCAACGTCAGGTTTTGCGCGCAATCGGCATAAGTGTCAATATACAGGTTATCCGATTGCGGCACGCCGTTTTGGTCAAGCAGCTGTAAATATAACGTGCCTTTTGTGAAAATCGGCTTGTCGCCCAAAAAGAACTCAAACCCCGATTTTCCATAAGCGGGGGCAATGCTGCTGACGGTCAATTCATTTTTGATTTTGCCGTCATACGTTCCAACCAGCCGAATGGTCATGCGAAGAATATCCGCGTTGTTTGCATCCACCACCGTTCCGCCAATGCCCTGCCAGTTGCAGCCAAACTCAGGATGAATAATTGTGCTGTCAATCCCTTTGAAGGTGCCGGAAAAAGCCGCCTTGGGCGTTTGCGTGGGCGTGGGGGTTTTGGTGGCGGGAACAAGTGAAAACGGCGTAGCCGAAGGCAAAGGAGTAAAAGTCGGCGCAATGGTGGCGGTGGGACTCAAAATGGGCGTGGGGGTCGGCGTCCATGTCGGCTCAAGTTGAATGGGCGTGATGGTCGGCGTGGCGGTTGCAAATGGGTTGGGAGTCGGCTGGGGGCGCAAAATGTTATACCCGGCATTGGGGGAAATAAACACAGCCGCAAAATATAAAATGAGACACGCCGAAAGCGCCAGCATCAATATGGATAAAATATCCCAAATCTCCAACCGGGAAGCGGGCTTGGCTGCGGCTGACGGCTTTTCATCGAGATTGTAGTCATATTTACTCATCGTCAACTCCACGTCAAATTATGGCGCCAAAACAATATTGCTCGAAGCGCGTTTTTCTTCCAGCCATTTTTTTAATGCGATTTCCTGCACAATCAACAACGCGTCGGGAGACAAGGTTCGCTCAGCCCGTTCCACGACCATGAAAATATGAAAACCGGCTTCTGTGGAAATAATGGATGAATACTGACCGGGCTGCAAAGCAAATACGGCTTCCTCTGCTTTGGCGTCCAATAAATATCCTTTGGGAATCCAACCGAGTTCGCCCTGAGTAATCGGGTCATATAACGCGGCAAGCTCTTCAAACACAGACCCGGATTGCAGCTGCTGGTACACCGTATTTGCGTCCAATTCATTATAGGTCAAAATCTGGCGCAGGTGAATTTGCTCCATCACTTTGGGAACATCCGCAAGAATTTTGTCGCGCATCCACGCGGATTGAATGGAACGGCTTAACGCGGCGCGGAAGGACGCATCGTCATACCCGTGCGCAGCTTGCCACGCGGATAAAGCCTCCGCCCCGCCGATTTGATTTGCCAGCAAGTCAATACGCGCCTGCAAGTCCGCTTCGCTCACCGTGAAGTTCATCTCGCGGGCGGCTTGCGCG
>DAOTZP010000017.1:0-8929 GCA_034434265.1 Anaerolineales bacterium
TCCCAACGGGTGTGTTGATTCTTAACAGCAAACGCAAGAGCGGAACGCAGGTTGGCATGTTCTGTTTCCATGATGTCCAGCGCGTTTTTTTCTTCCACTGTGTAGGCTTGTTTCCATAAACGCGCAGCCATGCCCAAAAAATAATCGCTTTGACGCGCCTGAAAGACGTTCCGCTCTTTGGATTGGATGAGCGCTCTTTTGGCAAACTGGCGGATGGTATCCAGCATTGCATAACGCGGCTCTTCCCCTTCGCGGTGGACGACAATCAGCGATTTGGCTGCCAGCGAGTTCAATGCGGCTTGCACCACAGCGCGCGCGGACACCGGCAGGGAAGATGAATGCGCGGAATCCGGGCGCAGCATGGTTGAAGCGTCCTCATAACCGCCCGCAACAATAATTGCCTGTTCTTCCGTCCAATGGTCGGCAAATACGGAAAGCCGGCGCAGCAAACTTTTTTCCGTATCGTTCAACAGGTTGTAACTCCATGCCACCATATTGGATAAACTATCATGTCTCTTTGCATGGGCAGGCGCGTTTTTTTGCCCGATTGGTTTGTGCAAACTTTGATAAATTTTTTTCAGCCCCGCCGTTTGCGTTTGCGCGGCGGCAAGTTCGATGGCAAGAGGGATTCCATCCAGCCGCTGGCAAATTTCAGCGATGAGCGCGGCGTTCTCCCTGCTCAAGCGGAAATGCGGCTGACGGTTCACGAGTCGTTCCATAAAAAGTTTCACCGCCTCATTGCCTGTTTGCTCATGGGCTGTTTTGCCTTTTCCATTTGGCAGGGGCAGGGGAGGGATGGGAATGATGCGCTCATGGACCGCAGACAAAGGCTCCCGGCTGGTGGCAAGCACATGAAGTTGCGCGCATTCCCTGTAAAACGATGCGAACAAAGAGGCGCACTCGGAAAGCAAATGTTCGCAGTTATCCAGTATCAACAGCGCTTTTTTTGTTTTCAAGCGCTGCAGAATACTCTCCCGCAAAGTTTGCCCTGCTTTTTCTTTTGCGCCAAGCACGGAGGCAATGGTCTGTTCCACGCCTGCGGCGTTCTCCACAGGCGAGAGTTCCACCCACCATGCGCCGTCAGTGTAATGGTGGAGAAGTTTTCGCGCCGTTTCAATGGCGATGCGGCTTTTGCCTACGCCGCCTGTTCCGGTTAACGTAACCAGCAGCGGCGTATGCGCATGATTGAGAAGCATGGAAGACAGCTTCTCAATTTCAATTTTCCTTCCAATAAAACTTGTGGATGGCTGCGGCAGGTTTGTCAGGTAAACGGGTGGAGAATGGGCGATTTGCCGCAGAATGCTCTCGCGCAGTTTTTCGGTGGCAGGGGAAGGCTTTTCCCCAAGTTCTTCCAGCAATATGCGGCGGAGCGCATCATACTGCCGCAGGGCGGTTTCAACGTTATTCTGCGCAAGGTGGCAGGAGATTAAAATCTGGTGCGCGCGCTCGTTGATGGATTCGATGGATAAAACTTTTTGTGCAAACTCAATTGCCTGCGCGTGGTTGTTTTGAGCATAACAATACTCCGCCCCTTTGAGCAGCGCGGCAACGAACAGGGTATGGTAATGCTCTCGAAGCGGCATCACCCAATCGTCAGAGAGGTCTTCCAATAATTCGCCGCGGTAAATGGAGATGACTTTTTCAAGCGGGCGCAATCCCTCGCTGGGCGACCACTTCGACAGGGCGTCAAAGGCTTGCGTCTCCACCTGCGCTTCAAAAGCGGGGTGAATGCAAACCTTGCCCTGCTCCACCAGAATGACATGGCTGCCAAGTTTGGCGCGCAACTCCGCGAGCGAAACGCGCAGCGAGCGCAGCCCGTCCGATTTGGCGGCGTCGCCCCAGAATAACGCCGCCAGTTTTTCACGGCTGTGCTGGCGGGAATTCAGCAGCAAATACGCCAACACCGCCTTCGACTTGCGGCGCGTAAAATTAATACTTTGCCCTTGATCTGTTATATCCAAAGAACCGAATAAATTGATATTGGGTTTCATTTTGTCAACTCTTTGGAAATTGAGCGCGCCAAGCGGTCCAAAGTTTAATCTTTTGACAAGGTCTTACCGCGGCGGTGAAAAAAATTTTTATCCCAAATTCGGGTCACGGTTAAGTATATGCGCTTAAAAGTTTTTGGAACAGGTTAAACCGCATGGGAATTTTGTACCTTGCGGAGTTGTGAACAAAAATAATAAAAACAGGATGAGTCGAAAGACTCATCCTGTTTTTATCAGCGACAAGCTGATTATCCAGCCGTCAGCCAGCCGCGCAGTTCCATTGCTTTCACCACGCTGCTGATGGCGACCATGTACGCCGCGTCGCGCATATAGACTTTTTCCCTCTCGCTGCGCTCGTACACATTGTTGAAGGCTGCGGTCATCTTTTGGTCAAGGCGCTCCAACACTTCCTCCTTGCTCCAATAGAAGTTCATATCGTTTTGAACCTGCTCAAAGTAGGAGGTGGTCACGCCGCCCGCGTTGCACAAAAAGTCGGGGATGTTGAACACGCCGTTCTTCTTGAAGACTTCGTCCGCTTCCGGCGTGGTGGGACCGTTTGCGCCTTCCGCGACAATCTTTACGCCTTTGGAAACTTTTTGCACGGTTTCAGCGTTGATTTGCCCTTCGAGCGCGGCGGGGATTAAGACATTCGCATCGAACTCAATCCACTTGTCGCCGTCGCTGATTTCGTAGCCGGAGTCTTGGGCTTTCTTCCTGTCAATCGTGCCGTATTCATCGGTGATGGAAAGCAGGAAGCGCGGGTCAATGCCGCCTTTTTTGCTGTATGTATAAGCTTTCTTGTCATGGCGGTCATAGCATGAGACACAGGCAACCTGCCCGCCGAGCATTTCCACAAAGCCAATGGCGGCATACTGCGAGACGTTTCCAAAACCTTGCATTGCGGCAACCGAATTCTTCGGGTCAATATTCAGGCGCTTCATTGCCTCGCGCACGGTGTAAATCACGCCGTAGCCGGTGGCTTCGGTGCGTCCCAAAGAGCCGCCGCCGCCAAGCGGTTTGCCGGTGAACACGCCGGGCGTGTATTGACCAACAAGCTTGGAATACTCATCCATCATCCAGCCCATCATTTGAGGCGTAGTGCCAACATCCGGTGCGGGAACGTCCTGGCGGGGTCCGATGTTCTTCCACATGGCGCGCACCCAGCCGCGGCACAGGCTTTCTTTTTCACGCACGGAAAGCGTGGAGGGGTCCACCACGATACCGCCCTTGCCGCCGCCCAGCGGAATATCCGCCACGGCGCATTTCCACGTCATCCACGTCGCCAGCGCGCGGACGGTGTCCAACGTTTCAGCGGAGTGAAAGCGAATGCCGCCCTTGTTGGGTCCGCGCGCGTCGTTATGCTGCACGCGGAATCCCTGAAACACGCGCAGGCTTCCATCATCCATATTCACGGGGATGCGGAAGGAGTATTCGCGCATGGGCCAGCGCAGCACTTCGGCAACGCCCGAATCCAGTTTGAGTTGTTTGGCAACATGGTCAAACTGTTTCTGCGCCATTTCAAATGCATTGAGTTGTCCTGACATGAGTTTTCTCCTGTATGTTAATGAAAAAATATAAGCGGACACCCCGGACGGGGATGCCCGCTTGAATTACATGGTATGTCAATCAAGTGATTCATAGCAATAAAGTGTTAAGCGTCACAAATCCACTTGAAATTTACACGAGAATCAAATCCAAGTCAATATGACGAAAATCAACATCTTTTTGACCAAAAATGATGACTTTTGATTGCTTGTTTATTTAAACCCAATTGTTTGTGAAACGATGCGCTAGAAAAATTTCGGCGCGCGCTTGCCCAAAAACGCCGCCACCCCTTCTTGATGTTCCGCCGACCTGCCCGCCTCATCCTGCAGCCCGCCTTCAAAGTTCAGGACTTCTTCAAGGTTGGGAATGACAGCATGGTTAAACGCCCGCTTGCCCAACGCAAACGCGCCCTGCGGACCCGCTGCCAGCTTCTCCGCCGTCCGCCGCGTCAGCCCCGCAAAGTTAAACCCGCCAACCTGATTGACCATGCCCCATTGATGCGCCATGCGAGCCGAAATCGGCTGGTTGGTATAGAAAAATTCCTGCGCGCGCCCCAAGCCAATGTAAACGGGCAAAAGCAGCGAAACGGCAGAATCCGGCGCGAGGGCAATGCCGCTAAAGCCCACGACAAAAAATGCGCGCGCGTGGGCAATCCGCACATCACAGGCAAGGGCAATGCCCAAGGCGGCTCCGGCGCACGCGCCATTTACGGCGGCGATGACGGGCTTTCCCATTGCACGAATTTGCAGAATGAGCGGATTGTAGGTTTTTTGCAAATGCTCGCGGTAGGAAATTTGCCCGCCATGCTGATTCATTTCAGTGATGTCCTGCCCCGCGCTGAAGACTTTCCCCGCGCCTGTAATGACCACGCAGCGGACTTGGGAATCCGCCTGCGCGTTTTCAAGCGCAGCGCGCAATTCCGTATTCATTTCAAAGTTAAACGAATTGGCGCGGGAAGGGCGGTTAAGGATTAAGGTGAGGATGTTGTTTTCGAGGCTGGTGAGAAGGGTGGTCATGTTAAATAAAAACTGACAGCCACCTGATTGATGACTGCCAGCGGGGGGTTAAATATCGGTAAAGTCGTCGCGCTGGTCTTCGTCGCCGGAGTCCATTTCGTATTCCACGCCGCTGCCATCAAGGTACACCCAAAGCATCAGCATATCGCCTTCGGGGGTTTGCACGTTGCGGGCTGCAAAAATGGGCGCGGTTTGTTCGGCGCCGAATTCGTTGCGATAGTGCAGGTTAATGCCGTGTTGGTTGTGCCATGCGTTGTAACATCGCTGCACAAGGGCGGGTCCATTAAATGTGCGCAGGCGGGTCAGCGCGGGGATGGATAAACTGGGTCCTTCGTTCAACCCCATTGCCCAACCGTCATTGACGTGTTCAAAAACGGGCGGCGGTCCTTCAATGATTGTGATTTTATCGTCCATAAGAGTACCTTTAAAGGTCGAATATACCACAACTGGCGGGCTGGAACATTTCAGAAATTTATCAGAATTTTCAGGCGGGTATTGCGGTCTGTCATCGGCGGCTAGTTATTGCGTAAGTCCAATTTGCTAAATTTCACATGGCTGGCTTACGGCTGCCTGCCGTTTTTCAGCGCTTCTTTTAAGGTGACGCCCAGTCTGGTAATTCCTTCGCGGATGGTATCGGGCGAGGAGAAGGAGAAGTTCAGACGCATGGTGTTTTGCCCGCCGCCGTTGGGGTGGAATGCAGCGCCCGGCACAAAGGCAACCTTGCGGTTAATGGCAACCTTGAGAACTTCCGCCGCGTCAATGTGTTCTGGCAGCACGCCCCACAGGAACATTCCGCCTTGCGGCATGTTCCAATGCACTTCGGGGGGGAAGAGCTCGGTCATCATTTCGTTCATCACATCGCGGCGTTCTTTATATATGGCGCGAATGACCTTGACATGCTCGTCCAAAAATCCGCCTTTGGCGACTTCGTAGGCGACATATTGATTAAACGATGAGGTGTGCAAATCGGCGGCTTGTTTGGTCATCACCAGTTTGCGAATGACTTGCGGGGGCGCAATGACCCATGCCAGCCGCAGCCCCGGCGCAAGCAGTTTGGAGAACGTGCTGAGATAAATGACGTTGCCGGTATATTCGCCGCCGGTTTCGTTGCGGTATTGGCTGTCGAGATACGCCACCGAGGGCAAATGCTCGCCGTCATAGCGCAACTGCCCGTAAGGGTCGTCTTCCACAATCGGCACGCCGTATTGGTCGGCAAGCAGAATCAATTTTTTACGGCGCTCAATGCTCATGGTGGAGCCGGAAGGGTTTTGGAAATTGGGCAGCACATAGATGAATTTCGGTCCAATTCGCAACGCTTCTTCCAGCTTATCCACAATCATGCCGTGCTCATCGGACGGGACGGAGATGTACTGCGCGCCGTAAGCGTTCCATGCCTGCAATGCGCCCAGATAGGTGGGCGATTCCACCACCACATAGTCGCCGCGGTTGAGGAACAAACGCCCGATAAAATCCAACGCCTGCTGCGAGCCGGAGGTTATCATAATATTATCCGGCGTCACTTGCACGCTAAAGCGCGCGGTGTGACGGGCAATCATTTGGCGCAGGGGCAGGTAGCCTTCGGTGGTGCTGTATTGCAGCGCGCGCGCGCCTTGCTGCTCCAAAACAATATTGCAAGCCTGCTGAAATTCCTTTACGGGGAACACTTCCGGCGCGGGCAGCCCGCCCGCAAACGAAATAATATCGGGCTGTTCGGTCAGTTTCAACAACTCGCGGATGACGGAGCTCCCCATTTTTTGGGTGCGGTGGGCGTAGCGGTATTCCCAAGGTGTCTGCATTTTTTCTCCTTAAAGTAATGAAATAAAAAAGCCTGACAGGTACAAAGATACCCATCAGGCATGATGCTGACTTGAGACAATTAACCGAAAATCACACGCAAAAATTGTCTTCATGCGCTTTTATCTTACCATCTTTCGGGATGATTTTCAGCCCTTTTTTAGCGCTCTCATCTTGTGACGAACTTCCCCGCTGGTCAGCCAAACAGCGCAATCACCATCACGCCCGCAAAGACCACCGCCGCGCCCGCCATGCGCAGCCCGCCCATTTTTTCGTTTAAGAATTGCCAGCCGAGAAACGCCCCAATCACCGCGCTGATTTCGCGGATGGCGCCGGAATAACTTAAAGGAGCGAAGGAATAGGCAAACAGGGCAATCAGGTACGCCGAAAGCCCTAACACGCCGCCCAGCAGAATCGTTCCGCGTTTTTTGTTCCACATGCCGAAAAAATGCCGCCAGCCGTATTGAATACCATGTAGGGGGTGGTGACAAAGGGAATCATCAAAAAGATGGACAAGCCGTACGGCAGCGCAGGCGTTTGTTTGACGGCGAGACCATCCACGAAGGTGTAGAGGGAAATCATCAGCGCGACGGAAAGCGCAAGCAGAATCCCTTTGAGGTGCGGTTTTTCGCCGCGATTGTTGAGCAGCGTGGTTGCGCCAATGCTGATGATGCCGCCCGTAATCATTGCCAGCCCGATGTACCCGCCAATTGTCAATTGCTCGCGCAAAAAAATTGCCGACCATAAGACCAGCATGGCGGGCGCCGCGCCGCGCGCAATGGGATAGACGAGCGAAAAATCATGGTCGCTGTATGCGATGCAAAGCAGGATGAAATAAATCGCTTCGAGCATCATGCTGATGAACGCCGCGCCTAAAAATTGCTTTGGGGGCAAACCGGCAAACAACGCGACATTCAATGCAAAGACGCCGCTTAATATGACCTGCCAGCCCATGGCGATATATTTTTCCTCCGCGCTTTTGAGCATAAAGTTCCACAGCGCGTGCAGCGTGGCGGATGCAACCAGCAGAACAATGGCAAAGATGGACATGCTATTTCAAAAACCCGATGAGATGTTTGTTCACCGCATCGGCTTCATCATGCTGAACCCAGTGCGTGGCGTTTTCAAAGAAAATGATTTTGCAGTCGTCGCACAAATCCGCCGAAGGCTGCGCCATTTCATGGCTGAGCGCGACATCTTTTTTGCCCCATAAAATCAGCGTGGGCGTTTTTACGCGCCGCGCTGGAATCTTGTTTTTTTGAAAGATGTATTTCAAACTGCCGCGCGCGATGGAACGATACCAATTCAGCATGGCGGTCAGCGCGTCTTTTTGCGCCCATGCTTTTTTATATTCGTTGATTTCCTCGCGGGTGAATGTTCCCTTTTTGCCGGAGCCGACAAGCATCCGCGCCATGTTGCGAAAGTCATCCTTGCTTAACATCCATTCGGGCAAAAGTGGGATTTGAAAGAAATAGATGTACCACGACTTTTTGCGCTGTTCTTTATTTTCCAACAAAAAGCGCGGCATCACATCCGGGTGAGGCGCGTTGAGGATGGCGAGTTTTTCCAGCCGTTCCGGGTGATTGAGCGCGACAGTCCACGCCACCACCGCGCCCCAGTCATGCCCGACAAGTTTTGCTTTTTTAATTCCAAAATGGTCGAGCAATCCAGTCACGTCTTTTGCCAGCGTGTTCACATGATAGGACGAAACGCCCTTTGGCTTGTCCGAAAGGTTGTATCCGCGCTGGTCGGGGATGATGACACGAAACCCCGCCGCAGTCAGCGCGGGGATTTGCTTTCGCCAGCCGTAATGAAATTCGGGAAAGCCGTGCAGCAAAACAACGGGCGTTCCGTTTTCATCACCGGCGGTCAGCACGTTCAAATGAATGCCGTTGGTTTTTATCAGTTGGGTTTGCATAAGGGCGAGTATAACGGATGCGGCAGCGGATTGAGAAGCAAGAAACAAAGGATGCGCTGCTGGTGTTGGGAAATTATTTTGTCGGTTTATAATGGCAGCGGAGATAAAACCATGGGAATCCTTCGCAACACGAATACAAGCGACCGCACAAAAATCGCGCTGGCATTCGAGCCGTTTCAAAAACCTTCATCCGTGCGCGGCATGGTCATCGGCAATGATTTGGACTCGGTATTGAGCGCGTGTTTTTTGAAAAGCCTGTTTGGATGGGATGTAATTGCCACATACGATTATCGCACGCTTTGGCACTCCGCATCCGAAAAGGATTTCGCCGCGCGTTTTTTCAACGGGGAATATGTTGCCATTGACCTGGACCTTTGTCACCCGCAAATTTTCAGCCTTGGGCATCACATCCTCGAAATGGATTCAACGAATGAATTGAAAGGACACGCGCGTTCGCTCAACCCCAATTTGATTCGCGGAATCAACATTGCGAACTTTAAGCGCAAATATCCGCTGGGGACGATTCACTTTCTCATTTGGCTGTTCAATCAAACCGACTTAAGTCGCCCTGCCAAGTTTTTGATGTGGCTGGCGGATTCGGCGTTCATCAACGCGCAGAGTCACCGCTTCCGCGAAAACGCGCTTGAATGGGCGGGGGAATTTTTCAA